>JAAFHR010000240.1 GCA_013298455.1 Betaproteobacteria bacterium
TGGAGAAGGCTCCCTCTCCCCTGGCGGGAGAGGGTTGGGGAGAGGGGGACGGTGGATTGGCAGTCGTGGCTGCCCCCCCTGCCCCTCTCCCTCCGGGGGAGAGGGGGGCAATGACCTGCTTAATCGCGAGGCCATACTTCTTCGCAAACGCAAAATCCCGCTCATCATGCGCTGGCACACCCATCACCGCGCCATCGCCGTAGGTGATGAGCACGTAGTTGCCGACCCACACTTCGATCTCGTCGCCGGTGAGCGGATGCGTGACGAACAGCCCCGTGGCGACGCCCTCTTTTTCCTTGACGGCGAGCTCAGCCTCGGTCGTGCCACCCACTTTGAGCGCATCAATTTTTTGCGCGAGCTCGGCATTGATTTCACCAGCGCGCACTGCGAGCGGATGCTCAGGCGCAACGGCCACAAACGTGACGCCCATGATGGTGTCGGCGCGGGTGGTGAAGACGTACATCTTGCCGTCTTGCACGAGCTTGCCGTTGGTGTCTTTGATGTCGTGCGGGAATGCGAATCGCACACCCTCAGACTTGCCGATCCAGTTTTCTTGAATCGTTCGAAGGCGATCTGACCACCCGGGCAATTTGTGAAGTGTGGCGTCGAGCAATTCCTCGGCGTACTTCGTGATGTTCATGTAGTAGCCGGGGATTTCGCGCTTTTCAACGAGCGCGCCCGAGCGCCAGCCGCGGCCATCGATCACTTGCTCGTTAGCAAGCACCGTTTGATCGACCGGATCCCAATTCACAATTTGCGTTTTGCGGTAGGCAACGCCGCACTCGAGCATCTTCAAGAAGAACCATTGATTCCACTTGTAATACTCGGGGTCGCAAGTGGAGAGTTCGCGCGACCAATCGATGGCGAGCCCCAGCGCGTTGCACTGCGACTTCATCACGCGAATGTTTTCGCGCGTCCAGGCAGCGGGGGCGACTTTGCCTTTCATCGCAGCGTTTTCCGCAGGCAAACCAAACGCATCCCATCCCATCGGCATCAACACGTTGTGACCTTGCATGCGCAGATAGCGAACGAGCATGTCATTGATCGTGTAGTTTCTGACGTGCCCCATATGGAGCTTGCCCGAGGGATAAGGCAGCATCGAGCAGGCGTAGTACTTGCCTTTCGGAAAACGCGGATCGTTTTCGATGGCTTGGTAGGCGTTGGCAATGCGCCAATTCGATTGCGCCGTGGCCTCCACATGCTTGTGGTCGTAGACCGATGCGGTTTTGTGGTTGTACTGGGAATCCATGTCGGGAAAACGTGGCGGTTCGTATCGCAAACCGCGCCTTAAAATGGCTGGGAAACCTTTGAATTGTAAGGTTTTGAGGTGAGTCGCTTGGGAACCTTGCGGCAGATGTTGTGTCCATCTGGCTCCACGACGAAACTTTTTTTCTTTTGACGCAGATTCCGCGGATTGCGCAGATTGACGCTGATTATTTTTTGGTCATCCTGCAGTGCCGGTGATTGGAGAATGATCAATCTGCGTAAATCTGCGGCATCTGCGTAATCTGCGTTAAAAAAGTCGAACCATTTCGATACTGACGAGTGCCGTTCAGCAGTCTAAAAATCTGTGTTCATCTGCGTGAAATCTGTGTCAATCTGCGTCAAAAAATTGAGAGTGATTCGCACTCGTCGCTCAGCAGAACACCATCCCCACCCTAGCCCTCCCCTTGAAAGGGAGGGGACAACCTCTCCTCGCGCACGCCCATGACTTTGTCACTTATTCGATCGATTGCTTGTGCAGCGGCTACCTTGGCTCTGACGACTTTTGTTGCGCCTGCAATCAACGCCGCGCCCATCAAAACGCCGCACGCAGAAGTTGAGCTGCTCGCTGAAACGACGGCGCTCGTTCCCGGCAAATCGGCTCGCATCGGGCTCTCAATCAAGCACGCGCCGCATTGGCACACCTACTGGAAAAACCCCGGCGATTCGGGCTATCCAACGAAGGTGACGTGGGAGCTGCCCGCTGGATTTAGCGTTAGCGAATTCGATTGGCCGGTGCCGCAGCGTTTGCGCACGGGGCCGATTGTGAATTTTGGTTACGAGGGCGAGGTGTTGCTACCGGCCACCGTGAAAGTGTCCGCTGATGCGGCTTCTGGCTCATCGATCACGCTCAAAGGCAAGGCCGAGTGGTTGGTTTGCAAAGACGTTTGCATTCCGGAAGAGGGCATGGTGTCAGTCACGCTACCCATTGCCCCGTCGGCATCCTCAAGTGCTGCAAAAGCGAAATTTGACGCCGCAGACGCGGCGATTCCAAAGCGGCTCGAAGGCTGGAGCGGCAAGGCGTTCGTCAGCGGTCGTGATTTGCAAATTGATTTGATTCCAGCGGCAGGAACACCGTCCTTGGCTCGCTTCGATGTGTTTCCGGAAGTAGAGCAAATCACTGAACCAGCAGCGCAAAAAATTTATCGCAACGCCAACGCGGCTGCGGGTTATAGCGCGATGCTTCGCTTGGTAGACGGCGCGAAAGTGCCGGAATCTTTTCAGCTTGTCGTGTCAATGCCAAAGGAAACGGGGCATACAGCAAGTTTTGGCTATCTTTCGATAAGTGCTGCAAACGGCTCTTCGCCCAATGAAATAAAGACGATGAGTCTATTAGCTGATTCGAGTGCTGAACTGGCGGCCAGTTCGACGCCGAGCGCCGCGCCGCCGGATTCGATGTCTTTGCTCGCGGCGATTGTGTTCGCGTTGGTCGGCGGCATGATTTTGAATTTGATGCCCTGCGTGTTTCCGGTGCTCTCGCTGAAAATTCTCTCGTTTGCGCAGCACGCGGGCGATCATAAAAACAGCATCGAACGGCGCGGTGCGATGCGCGCTCACGGCTTACTGTACGCGCTTGGCGTCGTGGTGTCGTTTCTCGTTTTGGCGGGCGCACTGCTGGCGTTGAAAAGCGCTGGAAGCGCCATCGGTTGGGGCTTTCAGCTGCAAAACCCCGGTGTGGTTTGGGTCCTCGCCGTGATCTTTTTCTTGATCGGTTTGAATTTGATGGGCGCGTTTGAAGTGGGTACGCTCGCGCCGTCGTCGGTGCTCAGTTTCACGGCGAAAAATCCGGGTGTTGATGCATTTTTCTCGGGTGTTTTGGCAGTGATCGCAGCGAGCCCGTGCACCGCGCCGTTTATGGGCGCAGCGCTTGGTTTCGCGCTCACACAGAGCACAGTGGCAGCGTTGGTCGTCTTCGCAGCGCTCGGCGTCGGCATGGCGCTGCCGTATGTGTTGTTGGCGTGGTTTCCGAAGTGGTTGGATCGCTTGCCGCGACCCGGCGCGTGGATGATTACGTTTAAGCAGGCGCTCGCGTTTCCGATGTTTTTGACGGTGGTGTGGCTCATTTGGGTGATCGCGCAACAGGCCACCGTGGATGGCGCCGCCATCGCGCTCATTGGGCTGGTCGGGATTACCTTTGGCGCGTGGCTGTTGGGATCGATCAGCGCACGAGCGCGCTTGGCCGGCGTGATCGCAGCCGTCGTTGCGATTGTGTTGGCATGGCCGACGACGGCGATGGTGGAGACGAGCGCGGGCCAGCTACCGAGCGCAAATGTGGCCAATGCTGGGCAGTGGAAACCTTGGAATCCCGAAGAAATCGCCAAGCTCAACGCCGAGGGAAAACCGGTGTTCGTTGACTTCACGGCGGCGTGGTGCGTGAGTTGTCAGGCCAACAAGCGACTCGTTCTTTCACGCGACGAAATCGTGCAAACTTTTGCCAAGAAAAACGTCGTCTTGATGCGCGCCGATTGGACCAATCGCGATCCCCGGATCACGCAAGCACTCGCCGCGATGAATCGCTCGGGTGTGCCTGTTTATGCGCTGCACGCTCCGGGAAAACCTGTGGAGCTGTTGCCCGAACTATTGACGACGGGCATCGTCAAAACCGCTTTATCGAAGCTCTAGCACTCGCTACAAGGACGAAATGACGACGCGCTTCGCGCTAGGACGACGGCCTTCGGCCTAGGACGCAAAGCTTCACGACGCTGCAACTTCAAATCACTTTCTCTGTTTCTCGAAGGAAAATTTATGAAACGTGTCTTTTTCTCGCTTCTCGCCGCCAGTGCTTTCGCCTCGGCGCACGCTGCTGATGTTGGCAAACCTGCGCCGGATTTCACCTTGACGGATGTCAACGGGAAAGTCGTCAAACTCGCTGATTTCAAAGGCAAGCATGTGGTGCTGGAGTGGACGAATCCGAATTGCCCGTTCGTTGTGAAGCACTATGGCTCGAACAACATGCAAACGTTGCAAAAAGACAAGACCGCGAAAAACGTGGTTTGGCTTTCGGTGAACAGCACGGCGAAGTCACATCAAGACTACATGGCGCCCGCCGCGCTCTCGTCGAAGATGATCGGCGAATGGAAGGCCGCGCCCACGGGCTTGTTGATGGACGAGAGCGGCGCGGTCGGCAAAAGCTATCAAGCGAAAACCACGCCGCACATGTACGTGATCGATCCGAAAGGCACGCTCGTGTTTGCGGGTGGTATTGATGACAAACGTAGCGTCAGCCAAGCCGATATCAAAGGTGCAAAAAACTTCGTGCGTGCCGCACTCGATGAATCGATGGCCGGGAAAGCGGTGTCAGTCTCGACCGCGACGCCTTACGGATGCAGCATTAAGTACATGTAGCGCAATCGTACGCCGACGACTGGCGTGCCGCAGCGTTAATCGATGCGCTGCGGTGCCGAAGGGTCATCGTCGGGCGGAGTCGCGTTGGGAATTCGATATTCCTCATTAGCCCAAGCGCCCAGATCCATGAGTTTGCAGCGCTCGGAGCAGAACGGGCGGAATTTGTTTTCGGGTTTCCAAACGACATCGCGCTGGCAGCGCGGGCAGGCAACAGTGGTCATAGCTTCAGTGATTTAGAGCGCGCAAAGACTCAAGCGAAAGCGCACGTCGCGCGTGGTCACAATGGCGCGCGTACCGCTTTGAAATTGATCGCGATGGTCTAGGAAGCGCACGTTTACGGTGTATTTGTTGGCGCTGACTTCGGGCACCACGCCATGGCGTGAATCTACGCTGATGTGCGCCAACAGCGGTGGCCGCTGGCTGGCGAGCGTGCGATGAAAATTGCCCTGACGCGCGATTTCGTCCGTGCCACGCGCTGATTCCCGGAGCAATCGAAGCACGAGCAATACGGCTTCTTCGAGCGGCGCAAACGGATCAAGCCACGCCTTGAGTTCGGCTTTGCGTTCGTAATCTGAGCGCTGAAGCCAGCTGTGCAGCATCGGCAGCTCAAAGCCACACGCTCCGCCGGGGCTAGTTGATCGTTGTCGAACGGATTGCAGCCATTCGCTATCACGCAGGTGCTGACCGATCTTGCCGATTTGTCCGTGAAGATCGTGAATCACGGCGTCCATGTCCGACAAAAACTCGCGCAGGGCCTCAACGGCCACATCGGGATTATCGAGCTGTGCGCTCCACACCGAGCGCTGACGCTCAAGCTCAGAAAGCAAGTCAGTTTTGAGATCGGTGCGCGTAGCGGCATCCACGATGTCAAACAAGCTCACTAGCGCCGCACGATGATCGATCGCGTCGCGCCGAGCTGCGTAGGTGTGCGTTCGCAAAAACACCTCTTCGAGCCGCAGCCATGTTCGCGAACGCTCGGAGAGCGGTGTTTCGAAT
>JAAFHR010000242.1 GCA_013298455.1 Betaproteobacteria bacterium
AAATACGTGAACACCCGATCCTTGTACTCGGTGGCGAAATTCACCACTTCGATGTCGATCCCCAAGTGATCGGCCACGCTCACCGCATCGACCAAATCCTCACGCGTTGAGCAGTATTCGCTGTTGTCGTCATCTTCCCAGTTTTTCATGAAGATGCCGAGCACGTCATGGCCTTGCTCCTTGAGCAAATGGGCGGTGACAGCGGAATCAACGCCACCAGATAAACCTACGATGATCTTCATACGGGGCAAGGACGAGATGACGACGCGCTTCGCGCTAGGACGACGATCGCTTCGCGATCTAGGACGCAAAGCTTGGTGGAGACGGTTCGTGTTTTCAAAAGAGTTTGCCGGAACGGAACGATTGGGTAGTCGTGCATTTATTTTCGCAGAGCCATGGGGCGGCTTGACCGATCTGGCTTTTGCCGAGACAGCTATCGGGTACAAGGCATGAAATTGATCTGTGATGCAAAGCGGCGAGGCGTCACTTAACGAATCGCTGCCTTCTGTCCGTTTCGGCGACGCAGTTGTTGACAAGCAAAAACTTCAGCGTTATCCTGAATCTGTCGATTTGCTGTCGCGATCCACATTTTTCCGCGATTGCGTCATCACCGCCGGGTGGGATCGCAAATCCTCATCGACCAATACGTGCAAGTCCTTACGTTCACTTTCTTTTTCTCAAAGGTTGATATGCGTAGCACTTCTCTTTCTCTCTCTCTGGGTTCACCCGTTTCGTTGGTAGCGGTTTAGGTGTCGCCGCCATGGTCGCCGTCTGCTCAGCGGTGATGTCCTCTCCAGCGCTGGCGCGTGTTGCGTCACCGCCTGATCTCCCGCCACCGCCTCGCTTTGAAAGAATCGACGTCGATGGACTGGCACCGTACCACGCTTCCGAAAGACCAATGGTTGACGAGCAAGGCCGGGTCAAAGTGATAGTCGACTTCACCACCTCAGCTGTCGACACCTACGCTGAGGCCGCGAAGCCGCTTTTGGAACGGTTTGATCCCAAAACGATGCGACACAACCCGCAAGCGCTCATGCTGATCGAAGCGATTGAACGCAAGTACGGCATTGCCCCAGAGTTTCACTCCACCGAGCGCAGCGAAAAAGAACGGACCAACATCACGACGTGGGTTGGCGCGAGCATTACGGCTTTTCTGCCGCGCGAAACGATTGCTGCGCTTCGTCGAGACAAAAACGTGCGTTTGGTCACCGACGATCAAGAGGGAGGGTACTCTTGGACACCTAGCTGGAACGGCCCCGCATGGACAGAGCTCAACGATTGGGGCTGGAATGCCGTGCAAGGCAAGCCCGTTTTCCCCGGCAGCACGCGACGCGTTTGGATCATTGACAGCGGCGTTGCGTACCACGCCGACCTTGGCTCGGTCTCAACTCGTCAACACGCCTCTTCGCCCACCGGAAGTGTCGTCGGCTGTTACGCCCACGCGACCCACGTCGCAGGGATTATCGGCGCCACGAGCGGAAACGGTATCGGTCGACGCGGGGTGTATGCGGGTGTCGAGATGCGTTCAATCAATGGCGGCGGACCGGTCGCGTTTCGCAATTCGAACAACACCGGTGCCGGAGCCCCGGGCCCCTTCGTTCAAACATCCAATTGCGCAAACGGCCCGTCTGATGCAGACGTAGGGATCGCTTTTGACATGATTTATTGGGCTAGTGTCGGCCCGTACACCTCTAAAGCAAACATCGTGAATTTGTCTATGAACTCGAAGGCGCTTGGGTACGCTCTCGACGGTAGCGTAAGGGCGAACCAATCAAAGGCGATTTCGCTCGTTACACCTGCCTCACTGAGCTGGTTTGGGTTCTATCCTGGCAATGTGTTGGTTCAGTCGGCAGGCAACGATGCGAAGGATGCGTGCACATTCCATGTCGTGTCGCCGGGCTCGCCCGTTACGCTGTTCACGTCAGGCTACACCCCCGCCGCGGCAGCAACGGCGGCTAACCCCAATGATGGGGTTCTTCTTGTCGGGGCAGTTAATCAGGCTGGTCAAGAGGCGTCCGCGTTCGCCGCCGCCTACCCGCCGATTGCGAGCAACGCCGGGGGCACAAACTTCGGTGCATGTGTTGACATTTGGGCACCGGGGAATTTCATTTACTCAACGTGGGGGCAGTGGGATGATGAAACTTCTGATGCAGTGAATCCGTACGGCGCAAGCGCCGCCCCCCACAACAACGCGGGTCAGCCCGCGAGCTGCGCGAATGGCAGTTGCAACACTTTTGCGACGGCGGGGCCAGGCTGGGCGCACGCCTCGGGTACCTCGTTTGCTGCGCCTCATGTCGCTGCTGCTGCCGCTTACTACGCTGACAAACTCAACCTGTCCACTCCTGCTCAGATTGAGCAAGCCGTTCGTGCCAACGCAAACGCGCAAATCCTGCCCGGTCGCTTGGTGGTGAGGTTGCAATGAACGCATCGTTAAAAGTCCGTTTCGGCAGCTTCTGGTTCATGGGGATCGTTCATCAATACTCGGCGTTCCGCACATCGTCAATCGAAACATCGTCTCGGCTCAGCGTCACGCGCGACGCAGTAGCCTCGCGGATCGCAGGGGCGACCTCCAGTGCTAGGCGAGCGAGAGCGCATGGGTTCGATTGGTTTCGGTTTGGATGCTCTGCGCTGACGGCCATCTGCGTCGGCGCGCTCTCCGCTGCTGCTGCAAGCCAATCGGCGATTGGTCCTGATCTCCGCCTCTTCTTCACCGTACCGTATCGATCCCCAGTGCCTGAAACAGTGCAGTCCTATTATTTTGGACCGGACGATTGGTTTTTTTTCAACGACACTGCGTCGACTGGTGGTCGGTTGTTCCAAGTGGTCGACCTGAGTCCTGTGCCGACCGCGCAGCGTGCCGCGGTAACTCTGTTTCTCAGCACCGACTATGTTCTCTCTGACCAAGTGGTTCTTCCCAATGGCGCTCGCTCGGCACCTGATACGCAACAAGTGAAAGTGAAAAGCTTTCGTATGGGGGACACGCAGTATGGCTGGACTGTAGTCCGAGGGCTGGAAGTACCGCGGGCGGGGGCGTTTGGTTCGGTAGCTGCGGGCGGCTATACAGACCAGTTTCGAATTGGCCCCGTGCTTCGCAGAACAACAGTCGATGGATCAGAGTATGAGGCCGCTCCAGTGGCCGTTACTCGCGACGGCAAGCCGCTGACAACGCTCTATTTTGTCTACAGACTGGGGCAGTTGGCATGGACCAGCTCGGAGGCACTTCCGGCTGCGCAACGAGATGTCTTCGAGCTTGCTGCGTTGCCCGCTCCTTTGGTCGAAGGCGAAGTGATTGAGTACATCAACACCAAGGTCTCACCGGCCTCTAACTGGGGGCACTACTTCTATGCCGCGAGTGATGGCGATAAATCGTTGCTCGATACGCAGACCGATTGGGCGCGCACCGGACGCGCCTTCAAAAGTGGTGGCTATTTGCCAGTGTGTCGCTTCCTTTATCGCCCGCCTAATGGCGGGCCCGCCTCTCATTTCTACACGGTCAAAGCAGACGAGTGTGAGCAATTCAAAAGAGCGGCGGGATTTACTTTCGAGGGCGTCCCGTTTCGGGCAAGCTTGCCGAGGCCGCTGAGGGCTGGTCAAGCGGCCGACGATCCCGCCCGTTGCCCGGAAAAATCGAGACCGCTTTGGCGAGTCTTCAATCAACCCGCAGCAAGCGGCGCAAACTACGCCCCGAATCATCGCTACGTGAGAAACAAACCGGTCGCCGAAGCGATGGCGGGCGAGGGTTACGGCGCACGCTGGGCGCTTGAGGGCATTGCAATGTGTGTGCCGGAGTAGCAAAGGGATGGCTCGGTGAAGCGCGGCGAATGCGCGCAACGCTCTTCGCCTAGCTTTGCGTCCTAAATCGCGAAGCGATTGTCGTCCTAGCACCGTAGGTGCGTCGTCCTAGCGAGCGAAGCTCGCGACGTCCTGTCTCGCGAAACGAAAAAGGCACCCGAAGGTGCCTTTTTTCTCGAAGCGCCTGAGCGCTGCGAACTTAAGCGGCTTTCTTGGCTGCTTTAGCTTTCTTTGCTTTCTTTGCTTTCTTAGCAGCTTTCTTCTCTGCCTTAGCAGGAGCAGCTTCTTTAGCTGCAGGAGCAGCAGCAGCTGGCTTAGCAGCAGGAGCGGCAGCAGCAGCTGGGGCAGCTGGAGCTTGTGCGAAAGAAACAGCGGCGAAAGCCGATGCGATCAGGGCGGTCAAAATTTTGCTCATGTTCAGATCCTCTAGATGATGTGGGTTTTGCTTGATTCGTTTTGCGAATCTGAGCCGTTAACGAGTCTGCTTTTTGATCGGTTGACACAAAAAGCGAGAAAAAACTATTCAGGTTTGCCCGTGCTCGTTTTTTCTGTAAGTATCGAGCTCAACTGTCGATGTTAGCGCAGAATTCGGGTAAACGCCAATAAAGGCGTCGTTTTTATAGTTTCGCGACAGATTGCTGTGCTAGGTAAGCCCGAACCAGCGGAATCGTGATCGGGCGTTTGAGCGAGAGTGAGTAGCGATCAATCCCGCCGATGAGTTGGCAGAGGTGCGAAACATCACGCTGGTTGTAGCTTAGGATGTAAGTGAGCACTTCTTCGTTGATTTGTACGCCGCGTTGCAGCGCGTAATCAAACAAGAGCGGCGCGAGCGAATCTTGGGGAACGGCTCTAATTTCCGTGACGACGCCACTCCCGAGCCGGGTTCGCAAGTCATCTCGAAGCTTTGTGAGCTGCATCGGCGGCGCATTGGCGCTGGTGATGATGCAGCCGCCACGTCCGACAACGTGATTGAACGCGGTGAAGAGCCAGCTTTGCTGTTCGGCGTTTAGGGCGTTCACGTCGTCTACCGCGAGCACATCCAGATCAGCAAACGGGTCGACGCTGGCGAATTGCGATGCGGGAATGAGCTGGGCTGAGCGCGCGTTTTGTTGTGCAACGTGCACCGACGCGGCGAGCAGGTGCGTTTTTCCAGTCGTCTTTCCGCCCCATAAAGTGATCGCCCGCTCACTGCGAAGCCCAGACGACACTTGGCGGAGCAGGGAAACCACCTCGGCGTTATCGCCGATCAAAAAGTTGTCAAGCGTGGGCGCTTCCGCTTCGAAGAGTTCGAACGGAATTTGAGCAGCAGCTAACGTCATGGAACCGTTGTGCTGCTTGGGCTTGAATCAATATTGGGTGAATTTTCAAGTTGCCGTCGAAACATTCGGATCGCCACAAGCAGCGCGGCACTGGCGGGTAAAGCCAACAGTACACCCACAAATCCAAAAAGTTGCCCAAACGCCATCAGCGCAAAAATCACCGCGAGCGGATGCAACCCGATTCGGTCGCCCACCAAATACGGCACCAAAACGAACCCCTCCAAAATCTGCCCTACCGCAAACACCGCCGCCACCGCGATGATTGGCCCCGGCGTTGAAAACTGTGTAAGCGCTGCAAGCATGCCGAGCAAACAGCCTAAGCCGAAACCGATGTACGGAATGAACACCAAGAGCCCCGTCACCAAACCCACGGGCAGCGCGAATTCCAGCCCGACGATTTTGAGCGCGATACAGTAATACGTGGCGAGTGCGAGCATCACCATGCCTTGGCCACGCAA
>JAAFHR010000243.1 GCA_013298455.1 Betaproteobacteria bacterium
GAAAGCAGCCGGTGCAAATGCCCCGTGACGAATCTACTTCGCAGACTTTGATGCAGGGGGATTCGATGGGGGTTAGCGTGGGGGACATAAGTGGATTATCGCAATGCTTGTTTTTTGACGCTGATTTCGCTGATTTCGCAGATTCACGCTGATTATCTGGAGCAGATCAACCGACCTAGTTGGAGCGCGCTCAAACCGCACAACACTCGGTGCCACCAAGCGAGCCCTGTGCTGACCAATCTGTAATCTGTGTAAATCTGCGAAATCAGCGAAATCTGCGTCAAAAAGAACGCCCCGCTAAGACTCGCCAGACATTGCTTGTTGTGGCAGCCGCGAAAGCCTTCGCACTAATCCCACGAACCTCCGCCAGCATCTCGCCAATCTGCGGCAAATACTCCGGCGAGTTGCGAGCCTGCGAGCCCATCGTTCCCAAAAAACTCGGTGGGATGTCGGGCGCATCAGTTTCAACGACGATGTTTTCAAGCGGCACTTCACGCAGCAAGCGCCGTATTTGCTGGGCTTGCGGGAAGGTCGCCGTCCCGCCAAAGCCCAAACAAAACCCGAGTTTCACGAACTCTTCCGCTTGCTGAAAACTGCCGTTAAACGCATGCGCAAACCCGCCGCGCACTTTGATTTTTCGTAAGTGTTTCAAGAGCACATCCTGCGAACGACGCACATGCAACGACACCGGCAAATCAAAATCGCGAGCGATTTTTAGCTGCTCAACGTAGAACCATTCTTGTTCGCGCTGATTGAAATTGGGAATGAAAAAATCCAATCCAATTTCACCGATCAGATCGGGCTTTTCTCGCTCGACCCACGTTCGAAGCGTTGCGATGTCATCGCGTTTCGAAACTCCGCTCGGCCCCGCCACCCACATCGGATGGATGCCGTAGCCGGTGATCACACCGTGCACTTGTCGCGTCAGCTTGGCTTGTTCGAAATGATCCACATGCCCCGGCAAATTGATGATCGCCGACACGCCGTTGGCGCGTGAACGCATCACCACATCAGCGCGATAGGCGTCAAATTCTGGCGCGTCTAAATGGCAGTGCGAGTCGATCCACATGGGCGCAATGCTATCGGTGAATGGCTCGACAAACGAAGTAGCTCCGCGTAGTTGGCAGTCGTTGTGCGTTGCAGCATAATCAGGCGATGAACACGACCATCGCCCCGACCGCTGCCCCCGTTGACGATAAAGAAGCGCCGCTCAAAGCCGACACACGTTTACTTGGCAAATTGCTTGGCGACGTGATTCGGGCGCAGCGTGGTGAGCGCACGTTTGAATTGATCGAAACGATTCGCCAAGAATCGGTGCGCTTTCATCGCGACGGCGCATCGCATCGGCCGCTCGATGCATTGATGGCAGATTTGAGTATCGAAGACGCGCTTGATGTGGTGCGCGGTTTCACCTACTTTTCGCATTTGGCGAACATCGCGGAGGACGTGCAGCAGAACCGTCGACGTCGATTTCACAAACGCTCAGGCTCCGCGCCGCAATCGGGTTCGATTGCCAGCGCCTTCGCTGCGTTGAAAGATGCGCAGATCTCCGGGTCGGAGATTTGGCATTGCTTGTCGCGCGCTTTGATCAGCCCGACACTCACCGCGCACCCTACGGAAATTAAGCGACAAAGCGTGCTCGATGCTGAGCGCGCTTTCGCAGCGACGCTCGCAGCAGACGACGATGATCGCGAAGCGACGCTGCATCGCTTGACCTTGCAGCTCTGGCAAACCGCCATGCTCCGGCTAACGAAACTTCGGGTGCGTGATGAAGTCGACAACGCGCTCAATTACTTCCGCGTGAGCTTCCTTTCCGAAGTGCCGCGACTCGTGAAAAACACGCTCGTTGCGCTTGAGAAACATGATGGCACGGTGGCCGAATTGCCCGCGTTTTTCAAAGTGGGCATGTGGATCGGCGGCGATCGCGATGGCAATCCGTTTGTCAATGCCGACACGCTCGATTACGTGGTGAACACGCAGAGCGAATTGGCGCTGAGCCATTACCTGAGCGAGCTGCACACGTTGGGCGCTGAGCTCGCGATGTCGTCTCGGGTGGTTAATGTGTCGGCGGCGCTCTCTGACCTAGCGGAGCGCAGCCATGATGATTCACGCTTTCGCACAGATGAGCCGTATCGTCGCGCGATCACTGGCATGTACAGTCGCCTAGCCGCCACTTACCAGAGCTTCGTCGGGCGCGCCCCGTCGCGTGCGCCGCAGCATGCTGCCGCCGCGCCGTACGCCACACCCGATGAATTGGCTGATGATTTGGACACGATTGCCGAATCGCTTGCGTCGCACGGCGCAGCGGTGATCGCTGACGCGCGGGTGTCGCCGCTGAAGCGGGCGGTAGAGATTTTCGGGTTTCATCTTGCGCCGATTGATTTGCGCCAAAACTCTACGGTGTACGAATCGGTGGTTGCGGAGCTCCTCGCGGGTTGCAACTTGTGCGCGGATTACAAAGCGCTTTCTGAAAGCGAAAAAGTGTCGCTGCTGACCCACGAGCTCGGACATTCGCGACTGCTCGCGTCGCCGTATTTGAAGCTCTCCGAGCTCGCGCTATCGGAGCTTGCAGTGTTTCGCAAAGCCGCAGACGTGCACGCTCGCTACGGTGCAGCTGCGTTACCGCGCATGATTATCTCGATGGGCGAATCGGTGTCGGATTTGCTTGAAGTAGCGATTCTGTGCAAAGAAGTGGGTCTCGCGCGGGGTGGCGAAGCGCCGCATTTGGCGGTGGCGATAGTGCCGCTGTTTGAGACGATTGAAGACCTGCAAAACGCACCGAAGGTGATGGCGGCGGCGTTCGCGCATCCACTGTATCGGCGCTGGATTCGCGCTCAGGGCGACGCCCAAGAAATCATGCTCGGCTACAGCGATAGCAACAAAGACGGCGGCTATTTCACAGCGAATTGGGCGCTTTACCGAGCACAACAAGCGCTCGTCAAAACATTCAGCGAGCACGACATCCGACTCTGTTTGTTTCATGGTCGTGGCGGTAGCGTCGGGCGCGGCGGCGGCCCAAGTTTCGAAGCGATTCGCGCGCAACCCGCGGGCGCGGTGAATGGTTTTTTGCGACTCACAGAGCAAGGCGAAATCATTTCCAGCAAGTATGGCGACCCGGAACTCGCGCAGCGAAATTTGGAAACGCTGCTCTCCGCCGTGCTCAAAAGTACGCTGCTTCCGACGATTAATGCCGACGCGAAAGAGATCGCTCGCTTCGAAGCGCTCGCTGAAAAACTCAGTGAAAACGCATTCAACGCATATCGCTCGCTCGTCTATGGTGATACTGGTTTCGTGCAGTATTTCCGCGAGAGCACACCGATTAAGGAAATCGCCGAGCTCAATATTGGCTCACGCCCCGCGTCACGAAAAGCGAGCACAGCGATTGAAGATTTGCGCGCAATTCCGTGGGTGTTTAGCTGGGCGCAGGCGCGTGTTGCGCTGCCGGGCTGGTTTGGTTTTGGCAGCGCATTTGCAAAGTTAATCGCAGACGATCCCGCAGCGCTCGGCGATCTTCAGCAAATGGCCAAGCGTTGGCCATTTTTCGCAACAGTGCTCTCAAACCTCGGCATGGTGCTTGCGAAAACTGACATGCAGATTGGCGCAGCGTATTCCACGCTCGTGACCGACAAAGTGATTCGCGAACGCATTTGGTCAGCCATTCACAACGAGTGGGAGCGCACTCGAGACGCCTACGAGCAAATCGTTGGCGCAAAGCCGCTCGCCGACAATCCAACGCTCGCCCGCTCGATCCGAAATCGTTTCCCGTACCTCGATCCGCTCAACCACATGCAGATCGAATTGATCCGCCGCGTGCGCGACGGCGCTACCGAAGAGCGCACCAAGCGCGCGCTGCATTTGTCGATTAACGGGTTGGCGGCGGGGTTGAGAAATACGGGGTGACACGCCTCAATTGCGTGGGCTTGTGGCTTTGAAACGCTTCGGTTTTTTGACGCAGATTACGCTGATGACGCGGATTTACACAGATTATTTTCTGATTCGCGAACGCCCTTCGAACTGGAGAGCCATTAATCTGGGGCAATCTGCGAAATCCGCGTCATCAGCGTCAAAAATTGAAGCTGCACTGAAAATTCAATTTCGAAAAGCAAAGCCGCGTCGCTAACATCACGGCATGCTCGCGCAGCCCCAAACCACCCTTTCTGATTCGCAAATCACCGCGTTCCAAAATGACGGCGCGATCGTCATTCGTGGCGCTCTCGATACTGCCGAACTGGAGACGTTGCGCTCAGGCATCGAGCGAAATCTTCGCGAGCCGGGTCAATTGGTGGCCGTTGCGAGCCGCGCTGATGACCCCGGTCAGTTCATCGAAGACTTTTGCAACTGGCAGCGCATTTCCGAATACGAAACGATCCTGAAACATTCGGCGCTGCCGCGTTTGGCTGCGCAACTCATGCGAAGCCAAACGGCGCGGATTTATCACGACCACTTGCTCGTAAAAACAGCGGGCACCAAGCAAGCCACGCCGTGGCACCAAGATCAGCCGTACTACAACGTATCAGGCGAACAAAACGTGAGTTTTTGGATTCCTGTTGATCCGATTCCGCGTGAATCGACCCTTGAGTTTCTCGCGGGTTCGCACCGAATGGGTTGGTTGATGCCTCGAACGTTTATGACCCAGCAAGCCAAGTGGTTTCCCGAAGGTAGTTTGAGTGACATTCCCGAGATGACTTTGCCGGAGTTTCGTGAGCGCATTGTGGGTTGGGCGCTAGCGCCCGGTGACTGTGTAGCGTTTCACATGTTGACGTTACACGCGGCGAGCGGATCGACATCGCAGCGTCGCGTGTTTAGCGCGCGATACTTGGGCGATGATGCTCGACACGCACCTCGAGCTTGGCGAACCTCGCCTGAGTTTCCGGGGCTTCGTGAGCGATTGAGCGAGGGCGCGGTGATGAATGACCCCTTGTTTCCCTTGGTTTGGCCTTAAGCAGTTTGCGTTTCGAATGACCAAAGTTCAGATTCTCATCCCGGTTTACAACGGCTTGCAAAGTGCGCTGAACTGCCTTGAAAGTGTTCGCGAATTTGCGCCGAGCAATAAAACGTCGGCTCGGGTTTTGGTGATTGATGACGCGTCGCCCGACGCAGCCGTGAGCGAGTCGCTGCGTGAATTTGTGATGCAACACGGCGCATCGAGCTCGATAAGTTTCGAGCTGCGGACCAACGCCGCCAATCGTGGCTTTACTTGGAATGTGAACCAAGCGATGGCCGGACTCCGAGCTGACGAGAGCTTGTTGCTACTCAATTCCGATACGGTCGTCGGCGACGGGTGGCTCGATGAGATGGTTCGCACCACTCAGAGCGACTCCAAGATCGGCACTGTCACGCCTTTTTCAAACAACGCAACGATTTGCTCGTTTCCAGATTTTCAAAACGCATGGCCGCTGCCCAGCAACGACGAGCGGCGCACCATCATTTCGGCAATGCGCGCTGAGCGAGCCGACGCGATCGACATTCCAACCGGCGTTGGCTTTTGTATGCTGATGACACGCGCTTGTATCGACAGTGTTGGACGCTTGGACATCGACAATTTCCCGCGTGGCTACGGCGAA
>JAAFHR010000244.1 GCA_013298455.1 Betaproteobacteria bacterium
GCCACAGTGACCGATGACACAGACAACGCACACGCGGCAGAAACCACCGAGATCCATTTTGGGAGCTTCACACAGCACCTCGCCTACAAACGAATGTCGAGCGTAGGGATCGAGGGAACGACTGCGCCGATCACCCAATCGCGAATTGATTCAAACTCCGGCGATAGCGCGCCCAATACTCCGCCAAACACTGCGCTACTTTTCGGCTCAAACCACCGTGGTTGAGCGCCACGCGCAGCGAGATACTGCTCAAGCGTGCTTGTCTCATCGACCAAACCCAATCGCTTTGCGTCAGTGCCCAACCAGACCCGACCCGAGCGTAATTCAAGGTCAGTCAACGCAAGCGTTTTGCGTTGTTCGCGTACCAATTTCACGAATTCGAGGCCCATCGTTTGGATCAGCTCGCGCAGGTACTCGTCTTGTTGCGGCGTAGGTGCGGTCATTAGATCGCCAGTGGCTTTGAGCTCACCGGATGTGTATGTTCGCATGCGAAGACCGAAGCGATGTGCCGCTTCACTCGCATCCGTCGCCTGCATCACTGCCCCGATCGAGCCAATCACGCTGTAGCGCGGCGCGTAAATTTTGTCACCCGCGAGTGCAATCATGTAAGCGGCGGATGCCCCAATGTTGCCGAACACGACATCAACGCCCTTGTTGTGACGTTCTTTAAGTGCACGTACTGCTTCAACAATTCGCTCGGCATCACCGGGCCGTCCTCCTGGCGAGTCAACGTAGAGCACAACGGTCGGCGCAGCAGTTTTGAACGCCTTGGCCATGGCGGGTAGCAGCACATCCGCGCGAGCATCGCCCTGGCCAATGGTGCCCGTGATCTTGACAACAGGGATCACAACGCCGTCGCGCTGATCGGTGAACAACTGGTGACCGCGACTCACGATGAACACAATCGGCGTGAGCGCAATTACCAAAGCCAACACGCGTTTGAGGACTGCTGCACGCCGCTCGTTGCTGCGGTCGGCGAGCAGGGCATTAAACAACTGAACAAACTCCTGCCGCGCCGCGATTTCTGGCGTCGGAGGGGTCACAACTTCTGTGCGGCTTTTACTGCGGAGTAGACGCCGCCACCAAGGCGCTGACGCGCATGGTGAATTATCGGGTTGTGATGGTAAGTCTGAGTTGTTTTCCATGCTGTTTGATGAGGCTTGGGGTCTCGTTCACACCCAAGCGTGCAACAAGATCGGGGTTAAGGGGCCAGACGTCGGTTTGCCAGGTTTCTGCAACGCTGCGCCCGTCTGCCAGTGTGAGCGACGTAGCGAGAAGGGTGGCATCAGGGTGCGCTTTTCGCCAGTCCGCAACAGCGGCGAGTTCGGCCTCATTGCGAGGATCAAACACGATGATTGGACGGGTCAGTGCTGTGACGCTGAGTGGATTGAGAGAGGCTCCCTCTGCGATGAGCACTTCGTTGTTTGCGCCGCGTACCGTCTGCGCTGATTTCACCGTGGGGTCGAACAGCCGGGTGCTAGGCTCTTTGCGATATGGCAGCGCGACACTTTCGGCAAAGCTCGCGCGATCGGCGCGGTCTCGCGCACCTGCAACGTACTTCTCCCAATCCATCCCGGCAGCGCGTGACTTGATGAGCTCCAGAATGTTGGGCTCCAGTACCGGATAGCGATCCCCAAGCCATTCTCGTGTTCTTAGGCATGCCGCCCGTTCGGCGCGCTCAATGGAAGCGATACCGCTGGCGCGATACCAGCCTCCGTCCTTGCAGCGGTGAAGCACCACGGGTACAGCAGTGACGCGATAGGTGGTAAACGCCTGCGGGTCAAAGCCCGTCGCTGCCATTGCGCCGGCCTTTTGAGCTGCGACCACAAACGGTCGAAGCGATGCGGCAATGTCGGGTGGCTTCCAGCCCCGCAGCAAGAACACGACATCATCGCGGTCACCGGCATCGCGGTACAGCGCTTCGATTAAGTCGGGCGGCATGCTGGCGGACACGAACACAACGGTACGCAGATTCGCGTTGTAGGCCATTGCGCCTCCGCCTTCGTCCCCTGCGCCTAATGACTTGCGAACAATCCGCTCGCCAGGCGACAAAATTGCCTCCGCCTCGGCGCGCTGCGCCTCAGACGGCTTCGCGGCCAGCCATGAAGGGGTCGGGGTGGGGATCGTTTGAGCGAGCGATGCACCGAGAGTCGCAACGGCCACGGTAGTAGCCGCCGCACAACGAAGCGCAGCGCCGAGACACGTCTGACTCGTTGTCACCACAGGACCGCCACAACTTCACCCGTGATTGCCGAGCTCGCCACTGTGCCGTAGTACCGCGAATCTTGTGACAGCGGGCTTGCGCCCATCAGAAATACTTCGCCAGGTGCTACCTGGTACGTTCTAGTGAATGTCTGTAGTGACCTGCGCTGCAGAGGGGTTCCGCTTTTGGTGGCTACGTGCGTGTCGGCGCGATATACCGCTGTGGCTTCCAGTCGCCCGAGCGACGCACCGCCATTAACGCGAATGCTCGTGTCTGTGACCTCAACGCGATCGCCCGCCGTCGCCACGACGAACTTGGCTACTGGCGTTCCAGATGGGACATAGGGTGCCCATGAGTTGATCGTTGCCGTCACGATTTTGCCGACTTGAAGGTTCGCCTGCGTAGCCGCAGCGTCGCGCTTCACGAGGTAAGCTCGCCACGGGAAACACTGTGCACCGTAACTCGACTCGAACGACAGACTGTATCGGCCGGTGCCGAGCGTGATGTAGGCCAGCGGCGCAAGCGCAGCAACCACGGCGAGCTCAATGAGCAGCATCCGCTTTGCTGACATCCGCGGACGAACCGCGCGATTAATCGTTGTCGGTTCGTTCATTGCGTTTTTGAACGTCAGCAGCGGACACGGCAATTGCGCCGGGAACCGCAACCGGGGGGGCGCTCGTGACTGGAGCAGCGGTGGGCAGGGCAGCGCTGTTGGAAGCGCTTACGTTCGTTGCAGCCACAGGGCTCAAATCAATCTTGAGCTGCGTAGCGAGCCAATCGGTTTGATCGGTTGCCTTCGGAAACGCCATCAATTGCCTTGCGTCGAGCACGATAGCGCCTGTGTTCGCGAGATCACTCAGTCGAGCCCGTAGCTCGCTCGCAAACACCTCGTTGTCGCTCGCTATTTGTTGCGCGGAGACGGCCTTGTTGTTTGCAACAGCAACAAATCTGGCAGCGACGATGCGCCCCAAGTCAACGACGACAAAATTGGCAGCGATGCCGGTGCGTCCAGTAGACAGCGGGCTAACCGCAGCCGCAGAGTGCGCTACATCAGACTCGATGGATGGCCAGAAGCGCCAGAGCGCAAGACCGCTGATCGTCGCAAGCGCGAACAAGCCGAGTGCCACGAGGCCGCTGCTACTTGACGGGACGGATGCGGGCGCAGACGTAGGCGCGGGGGCGCTGGGCGGCAGGGTGGAGGAGGCTTCGTTAGTCATCAGGCGGCCTTTTGTAGTCTCGTTTCGTTATTACTGTTCTCGAACGCTCGCGCTCGCTCGGTGAGAATCTTGTGAATATCGACTCCATTTGCGATCGCTTTGAACAGCACCTCGCGTTCACTCTCTTCTGTTGAAAAGAGCAGTTGCACATATTTGGGGAGTACCAGACGAAACACCCCTGAACCCAACTTGTCAGAGATCACCATAAACTCGCTGAAGTGCCCTTTCATTGTGAACACAGAGCGCATCTCACCCCAGCCATAGGCTCCCAGCTCAAGCAATCGTTTCTCTTCAAGTCGCGCGACAACAGAGGACTTTTGTGCCATCGCGTACGTCAAGCTTGCGGTCGAGCGGACGGTTTCACCAATAGGTGATTCGTAGAGCGCATCGAGCGACTGACAGACCAAGCCGATCGATGCAGCGTGTTTGCGAAATTTGCGGTACGCCTCGGGGATGAAGTCTTTCATTTGTGAGTTCGCGACGAGATCGAGTGCTTCGTCGATCAACACCATCTTTCGGTAGTCATTGCTGTCGTAGATGGCCTGTCCGATCTGAGCGACTAGCATTTGCAAAACAACGGCACGAAGGTGCGGTTGGCGACTCAATCCTTGCAGCTCCAACACAACGAGTGGCGAGTCCATTTTCAGGTTGTTAGCCCCGTTGACCCATGGCCCGTACTGCCCCATGCTGCTGAATTCGAACAAGCAGTTGCCGACGAAGCGTGCCTCCTCATCAACCTGTCCGATCAGAAAGCGATAGATGTCGTCGACGGTCATCGCGTTGCCGATTTTGCTGTAGACCGATTGCATCGCTAGGCTGAGACGAGAGCGATACGCCGCTGCCGAATCGCTTGCAAACAGGCTGCCGTTGGGGTCAGCCATCGTCTGCAAAATCGTCAGCAACGTTGGCGCGTCATCTGTGAAGTTGTTGACGTGGGTGAACGGGTTGAGGCACAGCGGCGCTTTGTAATTAGGCGAACTGGGGTCCTGCTCAGTACTCGGTGGTTGGAAGTCGATGTACTGGCCACCCAGTAGGGCGCAGAGCTTCAGATAGCTATGACCTGCATCAATGATCCAAATTCGCGTTCCCAGTGCTCGTTGACAGAGGACTTTGTACTGGGTCAGGAAACTCTTACCCGCACCCGACATCGCCGCGATAACGAAATTCGCGTTGTCGTGGTTGGGCGTGAAATCGTTGAGGGTCACGACGGAGCCCCGACGCGTGACGTACAGTTCGGACGGTACCGTCCGTGTATCGCGCGGCCTTGACGTACCGAGAAAGTCAGCAAACAAGGGCAGCGTTTGTACGGCGTGTTCCGAGCTCATCGTCAGGTGACGCTCCAGCTTACTGACGGATTGGGCGCTTGCTCCGAACGGCAAAGACGCGGTGAGTACCGGAAATGAGATCGCGCTCTCGCGCCCCGCCAGGAAGCGATGGGAACCAAGGTGCGCCTCGGCTGCGCCGATCGCTTTGTCGAGCATTTTGCGAGACCGATGATGCACGATTAGCGCAGTCGCCACACCCACCACGCGGCGGCGCTCGGTGTCGATCGCACGTAACATGATGTCGAATCCCGTCTTTTTGTCTGCAATGGTTGGTATGTACTTCACCATCCCAGAAAACACGTTGCCGTTCACCCAGGTTGCGTTTCGTTTCACACGGGCTGCGCCTTCGTTTCTGTCGTACAGCACGATCGTGCTCACGATGGTGCTCGGGGCCCCAATTTGTCCGCGCATTCCTTGTGGGTCACCGATGATGTGATTCATGATGCCTAAATGCGTAGGCGAGGGCCAACGCGACACGCTGATCACTGAGGTGTTGAGTCGCTGCTCAACCCCTGCCGATCGCCACCGGCTGTGCAGGCCACTAGCGTAGCCCAAGCGCATGCGATAGCCAGGCGGCAGCAATTGCTCGGATATGTATTGTTCGGGGTTGTAATCCGGCGTACCGTCACTCCAAGGATTCAGCACAAGCGAGGTTAGCCGGAGGTAGTCTTGCGCCGTTGCCACAGTCAGCGGTACCCCAGAGTCGATCAGCCCGCCAGAGAACTGCCGCATCAGTGTGACCAATTGCTGCATCGCGTCGACGTTGTTGTCAATGGATTGATCAGCGGGAATCTTCAC
>JAAFHR010000245.1 GCA_013298455.1 Betaproteobacteria bacterium
ACCGATTTGCCGATTGATAATGAATTCGAGCCGCGCCAGGCCGACGCCGTGGTTCGGGGTTTGTGAAAACTCAAAGGCCAAATCCGGATTGGCAACGTTGAGCATCACTTTCGTGGGCGCTGGCGGCATGTTGTCGAGCGCGACCTCGGTTCGCTCGAAGGCAATCTTTCCCTCGTACACGTGCCCCGTGTCGCCCTCTGCGCAGGTCACGGTGACCTCAGCGCCGGGCTTCAATGACGTCGTGGCATCACTGCAGCCGACGACAGCGGGAATGCCCAGCTCACGCGCGATGATCGCCGCGTGGCAAGTGCGGCCACCACGGTTCGTGACAATGGCGCTGGCACGCTTCATCACAGGTTCCCAATCGGGGTCCGTCATGTCGGCAACGAGCACGTCTCCGGGCTGCACGATGTCCATTTCCGCCGCGTTTTTGACGATACGCACCTTGCCTTGGCCAATTTTTTGGCCAATAGCACGCCCGCTGGCGAGCGTGGTGAGCGGCACGCTGGTTTCAGTGATTCGGTAGCGAACGAGCGAGCGGTTGACAGCTTCTCGCGACTTGACCGTTTCTGGTCTGGCTTGCAGGATGTAAATCTTGCCAGTCGAACCGTCTTTGCCCCACTCGATGTCCATCGGACGACCGTAGTGCTTTTCGATGGTCACGGCGTAACGTGCGAGCGTTTCGACCTCGTCGTCGGTGAGCGAGAAGCGTTGCTGATCGGCGGTGGATACGTCAACAATCTCGGTCGACTTGCCCGCTTTAGCCTCGCTGCCAAAAATCATTTTCTGGCGTTTGCTTCCGAGATTTCGGCGCAATACCGCCGGGCGATTGGCGACCAGATTGGGTTTGTAAACGTAGAACTCATCCGGGTTCACGGCGCCCTGCACCACCATTTCGCCCAAGCCGAAGCTCGACGTCAAAAACACGGCGTCACGAAATCCAGATTCGGTGTCGAGCGTAAACATCACACCTGCCGCCCCCGTGTCGGAGCGCACCATTTGCTGAATGCCCGCTGAGAGCGCCACAGGAATGTCGGCGTATCCCGTATGCACCCTATAGGCAATGGCTCGGTCGTTATAGAGGCTCGCAAACACACGGCGAACGGCGTCAAGGATGGCCGGCAAGCCGACGATGTTTAGATAGGTTTCCTGTTGTCCGGCAAAGCTCGCGTCGGGCATGTCCTCGGCGGTGGCTGACGAGCGGACCGCCCAACTGATCGAGCCGCCGGCGTCTTGCTCCATTGCCGAAACAGCAAGACCGAGTTCGGTTTCGAGTTCGGGCTGCAGCGGCGAGGCCTCAATCCACGCGCGGATTTCCGCACCGGCTTTGACCAGGGCCGGCACATCGTTCACATCAAGCCCATTCAGGCGCTCAGCAACGCGTTCGGTCAGTCGATTGTGCGCAAGAAATTCGCGAAACGCAGACGCGCTAGTGGCAACGCCGCCCGGCACTTGCACACCCTGATTCGAGAGCTCGCCCAAAAGCTCGCCCAAAGATGCGTTTTTTCCGCCGAACTCGTGCACGTCGCCCATTCGTAGCTCATCGAGCCAACGCAATCGTAGATGGTTGAGCGAAACGTTTGCACGCGACATGAAGCACCCCTGTGTGATTGGATGCACGCGATTCTAGCGAACCAAGCGGCGCGATTGCTGCGCCGCACAAAATTAGTTCGTGAGCCCCGATTCAGGCGCTTTGGCGACGGAGTCACGAAGCCTAGCGTACAGATCAGGATGGTTTTGGCGCAGGAAACCGATGATCTCAATGTCCTCTTTGTTGACTGTGCTTAAGTCGACACCCTCAACGTGCACCAGCCGAAGCAACTCCGAGACCGGCTTGGGCATATCGCGCCCCGCTTCGTAGCGAGAACCGCCGCTTTGCGTCACACCAATTTTTTGCCAAAAATCGTCCTGATTCAGCCCGAGCTTCTGACGAATCTCTTTCGGATTCCTAATTTTCGTGAAAAGACCCATTAACCTACGCACTCCTGGAGCGGTCTGCCCGATGATTCAAATCGCTGACGAGCTTGCCGACGGTGCTTTCGCAAAGGCAACAAAATATGTCAACGTCATAATGATTATAGACCATCGCAAATCTTGCCTCAGACGAACGATTCAAAATGGAACGCACGGAATAGAATCAGCGGCTTGATAGTTGCCGATCTCCACTCCCACACCCGCGCCTCCGACGGCTCACTCGAAGCGTCCCATCTGCTAGAAATTGCGCAAGCGCGCGGCGTCAATCTGTTTGCCATCACTGACCACGACACCGTTGCGAGCGTCGCCGCAGGGCGTGCGGCGGCCGCGGCGCGTGGCGTTGGGTTTGTTGCCGGGGTCGAAATTTCGGCCAACTGGCAGTCTCTGCCCATCCACGTTGTTGGCCTCAATATCGATGAGTTTCACGCGCCGCTGCTCGATGCGCTGCAGGGTACCCGAGACATGCGTCTGCTTCGCGCCAAAGCCATGGGTGAATCACTGGCCGCTGCGGGCATCGAAGGCGCATTTGAAGGCGCGAGTGCGCTGGCGACCAATCCCGAGTTGGTCTCTCGCACTCACTTTGCGCGGCATCTCGTGCAAAGCGGCGTTTGCGGCACTAACGGAGAGGTTTTTTCTCGGTACATGAAACCCGGAAAACCGGGTTACGTGGTGTCGGAATGGATGGCGCTGGAAGCGGCGATTTCGCTCATTCACGGCGCGGGCGGCAGCGCAATTCTTGCCCATCCCGCTCGTTACGACACAGCCGCGCTTGGTGGCACCGACGCGCTCGTCAGTGGCTTCAAAAAATCGGGCGGTGACGCCATTGAGGTGGTTTGCGCGGGCCACTCGCCCTCCGATTGGGCCAACTACGCGGCGCTGTCTCGGCGCTACGAGCTCAAGGCTTCGATCGGCAGTGATTTTCATTCGCACGCTGAGAGTAAAGTGAGGATTGGTGACTTGCCGCGCCTCTCGCCGAGTTTGGTGCCTGTGTGGTCCGACTGGGCGATTACAGAATCCCTGTTCTCCGCCCATAGAAAGTAGCGCCATGCCGCACCGCCGTGCCGTTTTTTTTGTGTCTGATCGAACGGGTATCACCGCCGAAGCCTTGGGCAATTCGTTGCTCACGCAATTTGACGGCTTCGAGTTTCGAAAGATCACCATTCCGTTCGTTGATTCGGCCGAAGCGGCGGATCGGGCGATTGCGCAAATTAACGAGTCGGCTGAACGCGACGGCAAACGCCCCATCGTCATCAGCTCAATCGTTGACGAAACCTTGAGCGAACGGGTGCGGCAGAGCAACGCTCGTGTTTTAGATTTTTTTCAGGCGTTTATTGCGCCACTGGAAACTGAGCTCGGTGTGAAGAGCTCACACGCTGCAGGGCGCTCGCATGGACTCAGAAATTCGCAGGAGTACTTTTCACGTATCGAGGCCATTAATTTCACCTTGGCGCACGACGACGGGCAGAGCACCAAAGAGCTGCACCGCGCGCAGGTGATTTTGGTCGGCGTCTCTCGCTGTGGGAAAACGCCCACCTCGCTCTACTTGGGCTTGCAGTGCGGCATTCGTTGCGCCAATTTCCCCCTCACACCTGAGGATTTCGAGCGTGGATCGTTGCCAGAATCGATCTTGCCGCACCGTGAAAAACTCTTTGGTTTGACAATTGCGTCCGAGCGCCTACAAGCGATTCGCCAGGAGCGCCGCCCCGATTCGCCCTACGCCAGCGCCGCGCAGTGTCGCAAAGAGGTGGCTGCCGCAGAGCGCTTGATGGAGTCAGCGGGCATTCCGATGCTCAATTCGTCCACAAAATCTATCGAGGAGTTGGCGACTACGATCCTCTTACAACGTAAATTGGATCGTCACATCTTTTAATCCGTACTGCCCCAATGCCGTTCGCTTAGGAAGTTTTAGCCACAGATTTCACAGATTGCACAGATGAGCGCCGATGCAGCCATCCGAAGTCTGTGTGATCTGTGAAATCTGTGGCAAAAAGACAGAACGCCAGTTCATAGGTGAACGGTATTGCGTCCTGCCCCGTCGGGGCTACACCCGATTGGCCTGCGGTAGCCGCACCATCGCGACTAAGCCGGTGGCGTCCTCGGGGCGAGGATCAAACCAACTGTTTCCTCGGCGGTTGAAGAGCGTGAGCTCCGCGCCCATCGCACGACAAATATCTCGGCAAATCAGCAAGCCCAAACCGCTGCCGTGTACTGGATCTCCCGTTGAAAACGGTTGAAACAAGTTGCCAAACTGGTAGTCCGAAATGCCCGGTCCGGCGTCCCACACCGCCAAGGTGGGCGGATCATTTTCACCGTCAATCGCGATGCCAATCACACCTTCGACAGGCGAGTAGTGGATCGCATTGCCCAGCAAGTTTCTGAGCAGCTCCCTCACCATCCAATCATGAATTCCAGGCAGCACAACGCCTGGCCCTCGGGTCTCAAGCGCGAAATCGAGCTGCTTTCGCGAGATGAGTGGCGAGCATTCCACCGTGATGTCACGTGCGATCACCGTAAGATCAGCGGGCAAATCGGCCTGTGGCGGCAGCTCATCGAGCTGCGCCACTTTGACGAGCGAGAGCATCTGATTGGCAACCCGCGTGGCGCGATCGACTGATTGGTCGAGCTCCGCAAAGGCGCTTGCTGGATCAGTGTGCCCACGTTGGGCGTTTTGTACCTGCACCTTTAATACGGCCAGCGGCGTTCGGAGTTGATGCGATGCGTCACGAACAAAGCGCTGCTGACTATCGAGCACACGCTTCAATCGCGCAATGAGTTCATTGAGCGCTTCCACCACCGGTCGAAGTTCGCGCGAGGTTTTTGCATTCACGGGGCTCAGCGATTCGGGCGAGCGCTCAAGCAGTTCTTGCCGAAGCCGCGCGATCGGTTTCAAGCCGTCGGTGATGAGCCACCAGACAACGACGAACAACAGTAGCAACAGCAGGGCTTGTCGCACCGAGGAGCTCAGCAACGCACGCTGTGCCAAATCACGCCGAAGCTCCAGGGTCTCGGCCACCTGAACCGTGGCCATTCGGTAGCCCGCCGCCGTGTAGACCGGTTGCAGCAGCGCTGCTACACGAACGGTTTCACCTTCGTAGACGTCTTCGTAAAACTCAACGAGGGCGGAGTACGGCGTGGTTTGCGGAATGCGGCCATGGTAGGGCGCGAGGCTCGCGTAACCCGAGATAAAGTTGCCCTCGAAGTCGTTCACGCGATAAAACATTCGACTGCGCGTATCGGCCTCAAAGACCTCGAGCGCTGCGTAGGGCAACGATACTTTTAGTTTGCCACCGGTGTAGGAGACCGTTTCGCCAATCGCTTTGGCCGAGGCAAGTAGTGATCGATCATAGGCCGTGTGAATCGACGAGAGCGTGTTTCGATAAAGGTTGGCTGCATCCACCACAAAAAAAAGCAGCAGGGTGCCAATGATTGGGATCGACAGCCGCCGCCGGATTGACGCCGTCGAACTCATTCGTCGGTGGCGCGCTTCTCACGTAGCAAGTACCCCACGCCGCGAAGCGCGACCAGCTCAACACCGTAGCCC
>JAAFHR010000246.1 GCA_013298455.1 Betaproteobacteria bacterium
ATGCGCGTTCGACGCACTGTGCGTACCTTCGCAGATACGCCCGTGCCGCGCGAGGTCATCGAATCATTTGTGAGCGCCGCTGCAAGCGCGCCATCGGGCGCAAACCAGCAGCCGTGGCATTTTGTGTGCGTGAACAACCCGGACATCAAACGAAAAATTCGCCTAGCTGCCGAGGCAGAAGAGTACGAGTTTTATGTCAACAATCGCGCGGGTGATGAATGGAAAAACGCGCTCAAACAGCTCGGCACGGATCATCACAAGCCGTTTCTAGAAACCGCGCCGTGGCTCATTGTGGTGTTTGGTCAGCGCTACGGTATCGGTGCAAACGGCGAGCGCATCAAGCACTACTACACCCCCGAGAGCGTGGGAATTTCAATGGGGCTTCTGATTACGGCAGTCCATCACGCCGGGCTCGCCTCGCTCACGCACACACCCGCGCCGATGAAATTTCTCAATGAAATCTTGGGGCGGCCAGACAATGAGACGCCCTATTTGATTTTGGTGGTGGGCTATCCGGCGGTGGGCACGGTGGTGCCAGATATTCAACGAAAGTCGTTAAGCGAAGTCGCAACGTTTTTGTAGCTCGCGTTGTGGGAGCGGCTTGCCGCGAAAACTTTCGGAATGACGAAACCGCGGTGGAACGCAAGGATTTTCGCGGCAAGCCGCTCCTACAATGCTCGCCGTTCCTGCCAAAACTTGATCACCATCGGCATCACCGAGAGCACAATAATGCCAATCACGATGAGGCTCAAGTTGTCCTTCACCCAGGGCAAATTGCCGAAGATGTAACCCGCGTAGGTGAGTGAGGAAATCCACAATACGCCGCCGATCACGTTGTAGAAAAAAAACGTTCGGTACGGCATCTGCGCGACCCCCGCCAGGAACGGCACGAAGGTTCGCACGATCGGCACGAAGCGCCCCATCACAATCGAAAATGCGCCATATTTTGCATAGAACGCTTGGGTGCGCTCGAGATACGCACGCTTGAACACCCGCGAATTCGGATCATCAAACACCTTAAGGCCCACTTTGCTGCCGATGAAATAGTTCACCGAATCGCCCGCCACAGCGGCAAAAATCAACAGCCCAACCAGCAGGTGAACATTGAGGCCGGCAATGGCGGTGATCGCGCCCGCGACAAAGAGTAGTGAATCGCCGGGCAGGAATGGCATCACCACGACGCCGGTTTCGACGAAGATGATGGTTGCCACCACCGCAAAGAAAAGCGTTGGCGAACTCTGCGCGATGGCCGCTAAATGATCATCCAGCGTGCCGAAAAACGCGATCAGCGATTGAAGGGTTTCCATGGTCCGAACCGCGCGCTGCGCTGTCGGTTAAGGCAGAATCTTTTCAGCCTCAAGCGGATCTTTTGGCGCGCCTTCAGGTTTCACCAAATTCTCACGCGACACACCGAGCCAGCGCACGAGCGGTGCCATCACCAGCACCGATGAGTAAATGCCGAAGCAGATACCGATGGTCAGTGCGAGCGCAAAGTAGTGCAGCGTTTCGCCGCCGAAGAGGAGCATCGCCAGCACCATGATCTGCGTGGAGCCGTGGGTGATGATGGTGCGAGACATCGTAGCGGTGATTGCGTTATCGATCACTTCATCGACCGACGCTTTGCGCATTTTGCGGAAGTTTTCACGCACTCGATCCGCGATCACCACCGACTCGTTCACCGAGTAGCCCAAGATCGCCAAACACGCCGCGAGCACGGGCAAATTAAATTCCCAGCCAAAGATCGCAAACAAACCCAAAATGATCACCACGTCGTGCAAGTTCGCGATGATTGCCGCGACAGCAAAGCGCCATTCGAAACGAATCGCTAAGTAGGCCATGATGCCCGCAACGACCAACAAGAGTGCCAGCGCGCCGCTCTCAAAGAGCTCTTTGCCCACCTGAGGACCAACAAACTCAACGCGCTTCAATTCAACTTTTTCCGCGCCTTCGCCACAGGCGTTTTTTGCGTCGTTTTTTGGGCGTGACGGACCACAAATTGCGGCAAACAAGTTTTCGCTCATCTGCGCGTTCGAAACGTCTTTGACGATGGGCAAACGCACCAACACGTCTTGCGCCGTGCCGAAATTTTGAACGAAGGCTTCGCCCGTTTTGAGCGATTCGACTGCCACGCGCACCTTATCAACCTCTGCAGGTTTGGCGAAGCGAAGCTCAGCGACCGTGCCGCCCTTGAAGTCGATACCGAAATTGAGGCCTTTGAAGGTCAACGCACCGACAGCGATGGCAAACGTTACAAACGAAATCACGTTGAACCACAACGCGTATTTCATGATCGGCAGGTCGCCTTTGATTCGGAAAAATTCCATGATTGATGTCCTTTTTTCTGTCTTTTCCGAAACCGTTACTTCGATTCGCTGATCGCGGTGGATGCGCCGCTGGTCACGGCGGGGCGCGTCACCACGTCATTGGGCCGCCACACGGTGCCAATCGAAATCTTTTCAAGCTTTTTCTTTGCGCCGTAGACCAAATTCACGATGCCACGCGAGAAAAACACCGCGCTAAACATCGAGGTCAAAATACCCAAACAGTGAACGACCGCGAAGCCTTTGACTGGCCCCGTGCCGAACGCGAAGAGCGCGATACCGGCGATAAGCGTGGTGATATTGGAGTCAAGAATGGTAGCCCAGGCGTGCTCGAAGCCCGATGAAATCGCCTCTTGCGGTTTTGCACCCGCTCGGAGCTCTTCGCGAATCCGCTCGTTGATCAGCACGTTGGCATCAATGGCCATACCAAGTGTGAGCGCGATCGCGGCGATACCGGGCAGCGTTAACGTGGCTTGCAGCATCGACAGGATGGCGATCAACAAGAGTAAGTTCACCGCCAGCGCAAAGGCTGAAATCAAGCCCATGATCATGTAGTACACAACGATGAAGAGCGCCAGCGCTACGAAGCCCCACTTCACAGAATTGAAGCCGCGTTCGATGTTTTCTGCACCCAAGCTCGGGCCTACGGTGCGCTCTTCGATGATTTCCATCGGCGCAGCAATCGAGCCGGAGCGAATCAGCAGCGCGATGTCGCTCGTTTCGCGCGTGGTCATGTTGCCGCTGATTTGGAAATTCGCGCCGAGTTCGCTTTGAATCGTTGGCGCGGTGATGACCTCGGCTTTGCCTTTTTCGATGAGCACAATCGCCATGCGCTCTTTGACGTTTTGCGAGGTGAAATCGCGAAGCGCACGTGCGCCTTGGCCGTCGGTCGTTACGCGCACAATCGGTTGATTCGACTGGCCGTCAAACGCGGGCTCTGCGCCGGTGATGCGCTCGCCGGTGATGATGTATTGCTTCTTCACCAAAATCTGTTCGCCGCTTCGGTCCGAGAGCAGCTCTTGACCAAACGGCACGTTGCCATTTTTCGCGGCATCGACCGTTGCAGCGTTTTTGCCTGCGTGGCCTTCAACGGCGCGAAGTTCCAGCGTTCCGGTGCGGCCAATCACGTCTTTCAAACGCGCGGGATCGGATGCGCCCGGCACTTGAATCACGATGCGATCTGTGCCCTGCCGCTGAATGATCGGTTCGGTCAAACCCAGTGCGTTGATACGGTTGTTCAAAACCTTTTGGTTTTGCTCAATCGCCGAATCCGCGAGCTTCTTTTTCGCGGTTTCTTTGAGCGTGATCGCGAGCCGCAAATCAGTGCCGCTGCCGTCTTCACGCATCAGCAAATCGGGGTTCGCAGTTTGCAATTCGCGTGACGCTTTTTCCCGCTCGGCGGCATCCGAGAAGCGAACGGCGATGGTGTCACCCGCACGATCCAGGCCGTTGTACGAGATCTTCTTTTCGCGCAGCGTGCTGCGGATGTCCGCCGCATTTCGCTCAGCGGCGCGATCGAGCGCGCCCTTCATGTCGACTTGCATCAAGAAATGCACGCCGCCGCGCAGATCAAGGCCCAAGAACATCGGCAGCGCATTCATCGATTGCATCCACTTCGGCGTGGTCGATTCATTGGTGAGCGCGATGATGTAAGCGCCAGTGCCATCTGAGACGCCGTTGTTGAGCGTTTTCAAGAGCGCATCTTTGGCGCGAATTTGTGTTTCGGTATCGCCGCCCGCAAAACGAACGTGAACGCCCGTGGCATCGAGCGCTGAGTAAGACACCGGAATACCGGCGTCTTTGAGCGACGCCTCCACGCGACCCATCAGGGCGCTATCGAGCTTCACAGCGGCTTTGTTGGTCGAGACCTGCACGGCAGGCACCTGCGGAAACAGATTCGGCGCGGTGTAGAGGAGCCCCAGCACGACCGCAACGATCATGATGAGATATTTCCAAAGGGGGTAGCGATTCATAGGGACATCCTATGGGACATGAATGAAAGTGACGTGGGACTCAAAGTCGCGACCACAAGTTCGGCCGCGCAAAAAATCCAAAAAACTCAGCCGCAACGATTGGCTCGGTGCACGCTCAACGCAACGCAATGCGCCAATCGGCGAGACTTCGCGGCGAGCTCTAGCAACTTGGCTGGAGCGCGCCGAGCGAGCTTAAATGAGCTTCAGCGAGCCTTTGGGCAACAGCGCGGTCACGGAATTGCGCTGGAAGCTAATCTCGGTGCCGTCTCCCACTTGCAGTGTGACGTAGTTTTCATCGAGCTTGGTGACTTTGCCAACGACGCCGCCTGCAGTGACGACTTCATCGCCCTTTTGCAGCGCTTCCATCATCGCTTTTTGCTCTTTCGCGCGCTTTTGCTGCGGCCGAATGAGCAGGAAATAAAACACGACAAAGATGCCGATCATCGGAAGCAGTGAAAGAAATTCGCTGCCCGCTGCGCCGCCTGCGGCTTGCGCGTGTGCCGTTCCAATCATGGAAATTTTCCCTACGAAATCAAAAAGTTAACTCGCAATTGTAGCGGCGCGGTATGAATTTCGGGGTTTGGGGAAAACGCGCTCCTCGCTAAACGTCGGTGGAGCAGCTTTATCGTTGAATGCCAAACGATACTTGGGCTCACCAGCATTTGGCGCACGTTTCGACGTTTTGATAACTTGCGCTGAAGGCAAGACATTGCTTGGCGTTAATCGGTAAAGCTGGGCGGCAATTTCGACGTTCGTTTGCGCACGCTCACTTCCGACAAACGCTAGCAAATTCGGCTACTCGCCTTCTCCAAACTTGTCTTCGATCAGCGCAACCAATCCGGCCATCGCCGCATCAGCGTCGGCGCCTTCGGTGTCGATGGTGACGATGCTGCCTTTGCCCGCAGCGAGCATCATCACACCCATGATGCTTTTGGCGTTAACGCGCCGACCGTTGCGCTCTAGGTTCACTTCGCATTTAAAGCTCGTGGCGAGCTGCGTGAGCTTGGCCGAGGCGCGTGCATGCAGGCCGAGTTTGTTGGTGATTTCGATGTCGCGTTTGGGCATGGTGGCGGTCGGTGCTGGGTGTTTGCTTCGTTTTTAACGCAGATTTCGAGAACGTCAGTGTCGCTTATTCATCACCGGCGCGCCCTCATTGGCGCTCGATTGCGCCACACAGGGCCCGGT
>JAAFHR010000247.1 GCA_013298455.1 Betaproteobacteria bacterium
GGAGCTGGTGCCCAACAAAACCTATTGGGACGCCAAGCGCACGCCAGCGCTTGATCGCGTGGTGCTGCTGCCGATGCCCGAGGCCAATGCTCGCACGGCAGCGCTCCTCTCCGGTCAAGTCGATTGGATCGAAGCGCCTGCACCCGATGCGATGGCGCAAATCCGCCAACGCGGCTTCACGATTTACTCGAACCCACAGCCGCATGTTTGGCCGTGGCAACTCTCGTTTGCCGAAGGCTCACCGTGGCTCGATAAGCGCGTACGTCAAGCCGCAAACCTGTGTATCGATCGCGAGGGTATGAAAACGCTCTTGGGCGGCATGATGGGCATTCCGAAGGGCACCGTGCCACCGGGCCATCCGTGGTGGGGCAATCCCGGCTTTGACATCAAGTACGACGTGAAAGCCGCACAAGCGATGATGACCGCTGCTGGACATTCCGCTGCCAAGCCACTCAAAGTGAAGGTGCAAATTTCCGCGTCGGGCTCGGGGCAGATGCAACCGCTGCCGATGAACGAATACGCGCAACAAAGCTTGAAGCAGTGTTACTTTGACGTGCAGTTTGACGTGATCGAATGGAACACGCTCTTCACCAATTGGCGCAAAGGCGCGAAAGACCCATCGGCCAATGGCGCCAACGCGATCAACGTGAGCTACGCCGCGATGGATCCATTCTTTGCGATGGTGCGCTTCACCAGCACGAAAACCTTTCCGCCCGTGTCGAACAACTGGGGCTACTTCGGTAACGCTGAGTTCGACAAGTTGATTGGCGACGCACGCGGCACGTTCGAAGAAGCGCCTCGAAACGCCGCACTGGCCAAACTGCATGCTCGTATCGTGGAAGAAGCGCCATTCGTGTGGATCGCTCACGATGTGGGTCCGCGTGCCATGTCGGCGAAGGTCAAAGGCGTGGTGCAGCCGCGAAGTTGGTTTATTGATTTGGCACCGATGACGATTCAGTAGGGATGGCTCGCTCCCCCCGGGAGGCGAACGTAGCGTGGGCACCGAGTGCCCACTCTATGTCGCTATGTTTTTGCCACCGATTTCACAGATTGCACAGATTTTTAGTGACTGTACCGGCGTTCATCTATGTAATCTGTGAAATCTGTGGCTAGAAATTCCTAAGTATTTTTTTGGCGACGATCTAGAGTCGCTTTGTTGAATGCAAACTCACGTTGCGCGGGGCGCGGCCAGGTCCGCGCCTACTGGTGTCTCGCGAGCCGAATCGCTACCGCTGCTCTCTAAAGTGTTTGAATGATTCTCTTCATCCTCCGCCGCCTCCTTCTCGCCATTCCGATCATGATCGGCGTGGCTTTGGTTTGTTTTTCGCTGGTGCATTTAGCGCCGGGCGACCCGCTGGTGTCGGTGTTACCGCCCGATGCGTCCGCTGATTTGCAGAAACAGCTTCGTACGCTCTACGGGTTTGATCGCTCCTTGCCAGAGCAATTTGTTGGTTGGATTTCACGAGCGGTGACGGGCGACTTGGGTACATCGATTGCAAGCTCCCGCCCTGTGACGGCCGAGGTGATGAAGGCGGTGAAAAACACGCTGATCCTCGCTGCCTTTGCCACGATGATTGGCTTTTTTTTCGGCAGTTTGTTTGGGTTCGTTGCCGGTTACTTTCGCGACACCTTCGTTGACAAAGCGGCGTCGTTTCTCTCGGTGATGGGCGTCTCGGTGCCGCACTATTGGCTCGGTATGGTGCTGGTAATCGTGTTTTCGGCGCAGCTCGGCTGGCTTCCGGCCACGGGCATGGGCTCAGGCGGCTCGGCCAATTGGGCATGGGATTGGGAGCATATGCAGCACCTGATCCTGCCGGCGATCACGATGTCGGTGATTCCGATGGGCATCATTGCGCGAACCGTGCGGGCGCTGGTGGCCGACATCTTGTCGCAAGAATTTGTGGTCGGGCTTCGTGCCAAAGGACTCACCGATGTTGATGTGTTTCGGCATGTCGTGAAAAACGTTGCGCCCACGGCGCTCGCGGTGATGGGATTGCAGCTGGGCTACTTGCTCGGCGGTTCGATTTTGATTGAAACCGTGTTCGCTTGGCCGGGTACCGGTTTCTTGCTGAACTCCGCGATTTTTCAGCGCGATCTGCCGCTCTTGCAGGGCACGATTCTCGTGCTTGCAATTTTTTTCGTGCTGCTCAATGTGCTCGTTGACATTTTGCAAACCACGCTCGACCCACGAATCACCCGCGGCTGAGAAGGGGCAATCTCATGAATACCTTTTCTATCGCTACGGCTGAAAAAAATGTGCTCGCCGTTGAGCAATCGCCAGGCTATTGGTCAGGCGTGTTTCGACGTTTCTCGGAGGATCGAATCGCGCTGTTTGCGGGGTTTGTGGTGCTCATCCTCGTGGTGCTCGCGCTCTTTGGGCCGTGGCTCGTGCCTGCCGATCCGTATCAATCATCGATGCTCAAACGCCTGAAACCGATCGGCACCGAGGGCTTTCCGCTGGGCACCGATGAGCTGGGTCGGGACATGCTCTCTCGCCTGATGATCGGTGCGCGGCTCTCGCTTTTCATGGGCATCACGCCAGTGCTCTTTGCGTTTGCGATTGGCGCAACGCTTGGCATCATCGCGGGCCACGCGGGCGGTTGGATCAATTCGATCATCATGCGAACGATTGATGTGTTCTACGCGTTTCCTTCGGTGCTCTTGGCGATTGCGCTCTCTGGCGCGCTGGGTGCGGGGATTGGTAACGCGCTGCTCTCTTTAACGCTCGTATTCGTGCCGCCGATTTGTCGGGTGGCGGAGAGCGTGACCTCACAGATTCGGGGTCGTGATTTTGTGGAGGCGGCGCGAGCATCAGGGGCCAATGCGTTCGCAATCATTCGTGTGCACGTGCTCGGCAATGTACTCGGACCGATTTTTGTTTATTCAACGAGCTTGATTGCAGTGTCGATGATTCTCGCATCGGGCTTGTCGTTTCTGGGGCTTGGCGTGAAGCCGCCGGAGCCCGAGTGGGGCTTGATGCTAAACACGCTTCGCACGGCGATCTACACGCAGCCCTGGGTGGCGGCGCTGCCGGGTCTGATGATTTTCATCACCTCGATGTCGTTCAACATGCTCTCCGATGGGCTCCGCAGCGCGATGGATGTGAAGCAATGAACGCGCCGATTCTTGAGGTGAAGCACCTCACCAAACACTTCCCTTTAAAAAATGCGCTGGGCGCAAAAACCGGGCAAGTTCGCGCGGTGGACGATGTGAGTTTCGCCTTACAAAAGGGCGAAACACTGGGCATCGTTGGCGAATCCGGGTGCGGAAAATCAACGACGGCGCGGCTCTTGATGCAGCTCATCGCGCCCACGGCGGGCGACGTACTGTTCGAGGGCAAAGCAGTGGGCAGCAGCGAGCTACCGCTGAAGGAATTTCATCGCCAAGTGCAGATGGTGTTTCAAGACAGTTACTCGTCTTTGAATCCGCGTTTAACGGTGGAAACATCGATTGCGTTTGGGCCGCAGATGCATGGTGTGTCAGCGCGTGATGCGGTGGTGCGGGCCAGAGATTTATTGGATCGGGTGGGGCTCGATCCGAAGCGCTTTGCCGGGCGTTATCCACACGAACTCTCGGGTGGCCAACGCCAGCGCGTCAACATCGCCCGAGCGCTCGCCGTGCAGCCTCGAATTGTGATTCTGGACGAGGCTGTTTCGGCGCTCGATAAGTCCGTGGAAGCGCAGGTGCTCAATCTGCTGCTGGATTTGAAAGATGCGTTTGACCTGACGTATCTGTTCATAAGCCACGATTTGAACGTGGTCCGATACATCAGTGACCGAGTGATGGTGATGTACTTGGGGCAGGTTGCGGAGCTTGGCGAGACCGAATCGATTTTCGCCACCCCGCTGCATCCGTATTCGCAAGCGCTCTTGGCATCGATGCCCTCGATGGACCCGGATCACCGCACTGAAGCGCCGCCCATTGCGGGCGATCCGCCGAACCCCATCAATCCACCGTCGGGGTGTCGATTCCATACGCGCTGCAAATTTGCGCAAGCAGCTTGTTCCGTCAACGCCCAGCCGTTGCTTGCTTACAAAGCGAATCAGCACTACGTCGCTTGTGAGTTTTTTGCCGCGAACGCCCACTTGTCTATTGCTTCTACGGAAAAAGCTGCAGCTGAACTCACCGAGGTACACGCATGAACGCCGTGCTTGATTTCAACACCGTCGCTGCAAGCGCCCCCGCAGCGGTGATCGAGCATCTCCGCGTCACGTTTACCGGCGGCGCCTCGCCCGTTCGTGCTGTGAACGACGTGAGCCTGACCTTGAAGCGCGGCGAAACGCTCGCGTTAATCGGCGAATCGGGCTCGGGCAAAAGCGTGACCCTGCGTTCACTGCTGCGCTTGCATCCGCCGAAAAAAACGCAGATTAGCGGGCGTATCGAAGTATCGGGGCGCGATGTGCTCGCCATGAATACGAGCACGCTCGCGGCGTTTCGCGGCCGTGTTGCCTCAATGATTTTTCAAGAGCCGCTACTGGCGCTCGATCCCGTGTATTCCGTGGGGGACCAAATCATCGAGAGCATTCAGCGACACATTAAAGTATCGCGCGCTGAAGCCCATGCGCGCGCGCTGAAGCTCTTTGAACAAGTGCGAATCCCCAGCCCCGAGCGGCGGCTCGCGGCGTATCCGCACGAGATGTCGGGCGGTATGCGCCAGCGTGTGATGATTGCGTTAGCACTCGCCTGCGACCCGGAATTGCTGCTCGCCGATGAGCCCACGACCGCACTCGATGCCACCGTACAAATTCAAATTTTGCTGCTGCTTCGTGAGCTGCAATCGCGCCTGGGTTTGTCGATCATTTTTGTCACGCACGACATCGGCGCAGCGGTCGAAGTGGCCGACCGAATCGCCGTGATGTACGCCGGACAAATCGTCGAAGAGGGCGACGTGCGAACCATCATGCGTTCGCCACGGCATCCGTACACGCAAGCGCTGCTGCAAAGCCGCGCTCATGGTTCATTGGCGAAAGGCTCGAGACTCGCCACCATTGGCGGCGCACCGCCCGATCTAGCCAACTTGCCGCCCGGATGCGCGTTCGCTCCACGATGCAACTTCGCGGACGACGGCTGCAAGCAAAGCGAGATTGCGTTGGTGTCGTTAACGCCGAAGCACCATGCGCGGTGTCGGAAAACGGAGCAAGAGTCCCCTCCCTCCGGGGGGGAGGGATAGGGAGAGGGTTTACGCAGAAAAGCCAACTACCCGATTACGCCAAACTCTCACCCCAACCCTCTCCCCCAGGGAGAGGGAGCAAAGCAGTTCCCCTCTCCCCCGGCGGGAGAGGGGCTAGGGGAGCGGGGGACGTTCACCGGGACTCTAACACCGGGACTCTAACCTCAGCGCACCGAATCACCTGCCCCCTCTCCCCAGCCCGCTCCAGCGAATGGAGAGGGCGCCAAACCGCCACCGCTACACTTCCCGTCGTCTATCGAAAACACGCCGCCCATGCTCATCCCCCACCACCCCGCCAACGCCTTCG
>JAAFHR010000248.1 GCA_013298455.1 Betaproteobacteria bacterium
AAGCATTGATCATCGCCGCAGGGCAGGCCGGCAGCAACTCCTTCGAAGCCTCCAAGTCATGGACCATCATTCATCAAATACTTGCCGACCACCGCCGAACTGATGCCTAACCCCTCGCTCAAGCGGAGCACCAACGGCAGGCCACCAGGCCCGGGCCGGTGGTACGCTGTACATTTTCACCGGCCCGGGCCTGGCGTCCTGCCGTTGTCGCCCGCTTAGCTCGAACGTTGAGCGACTCACGAAAGTCCGCTTGTAGCCTTAGAACACTGGTTCGCGACCGTCGCAGTTCGCCGCGCAAGCGATTCTCGGCGCCGGGCCCTTGACGACGCTGGGCCGTGCGGCGCGGGACCGTGTCAAAGTTGTCGGCTATCTTTGGGGGAAATCCACTTAGCTTTGATAGTGCCCACAGCGTCAAAGACCTCTGCACAACTCAAAATTCCGTCATTCCCGCGAAGGCGGGAATCTAGACCGTGCTCGCCAATGCGCCTTTGCAGATTTGCTTGAGTCAGCGACCTAGGCCTGGGTTCCCGCCTTCGCGGGAACGACAGAGAGGGCAGTCAAGCGAACAACTTTTACGGCCAATTCGCTGCACGGCAGTAAATTCAAGGGGAGCAGGCCATAAATTTCGTGACTCGACAAATTCTTAAATTTCTACCGATCCCATATTTATTATGGCTTTCAGCTCAATAGTTTCATTCAGCCGCGAACTAAAACTTCCCACCATACTGCTGCCACTCCCAGCCATGAATCGTGGCGTTAAACGCTGCGATTTCTTCGCGTTTTACCGCGATGAACTGGTCGCAAATGTGCGCACCGATGGCGTTGGTGAGTGTGCTGTCCGCCGCTAAAGCGTCGAGCGCGGCGACCAAGGAATTGGGCAGCTTGGCGCGGGATGTGGAGGAAACTTCGTAGGCGTCAGTTTCAGTCGCCGCTGGCGGTGTGAGCCGGCGCGAGATACCGTCGATAAAGGCATGGATCACCGCTGCGAGCGAAAGATAGACGTTGCAGGTCGGATCGGGTACGCGCCATTCCATGCGGCCTGCCGTGACTCGGGCGGGCATGGTGCGGTTATTGGTGCCCCAGCCGATTTCTACGGGGGCCCAGGTGGTGCCCGATTGCGAGCCACCGGCGGTGAGTCGTTTGTAGGAGTTGATCGTTGGGGCGTGGATGGCGGTGAGCGCGGGGGCGTGGTGCAGCAGACCGGCGAGCGCGTTCAGGCCGATGGCGCTCAGGTTGCCGTCACCGTTGTCAAACACGGCGTTGCCCGCGCGATCCGTGATTGAGAGATGAAAGTGCAGCCCGCTTCCGGGTCGATCCGCGAAGGGCTTGGGCATGCCGCTGTAGACCAAGCCGTGATGCTCGGCGATGGCGTGCGCAGCGAGTTTGAAGCGCATCAAATTGTCGGCCGAGGCGAGGGCGTCGGTGTACTTGAAATTGACTTCGTATTGACCCGGTGCGTCTTCATGATCGATTTGCACCACGTCCATGCCGTATTCGGTGAGCGCGCCTTCGAGCTCGGCGAGGCAGTCCAACACCGGCTCGCGAAGCAGCGTTTTTAGGTCGTAAGAGGGCTTGGCGAGGTGATCTTGGTCATCCGTTACTACGAGCTTGCCGTCGGCATTTCGTTGCAGCAAAAAGAACTCAGGTTCGATGCCGACGTTGAGGGTGTAGCCGAGTTTTGCGAGCGCTGCAACGGCGCGTTTGAGCGTTTGACGTGAGCAGCCATCGAAGACTTCGCCGCCTGCGAAACCGTCGCAGATGACGTGCAGCAATTCGGGTTGCCAAGGGGCGACCCGGGCGGTGCTCGCATCGGCTCGGCCATAAAACTCGGAGCGTGGCCCGTTGCGTGGTAGCCCGGTCCCTTCGATGGATGGGCCAGCAAAACCAGCACCGGGATGAATGACATCGTCCCAATGCGAAATTGGGACGAGCTTGCCCTTGGCCACGCCGTCGATGTCGACGAATTGGGCAAGCACGAAGCGGACGGTGTCGGGGAAGGGGGGGCTTGTTGTCATGGGAAGTTGCGCTTGCTTGAATTCATTTTCTTTGACGCAGATTGCGCTGATTTCGCAGATGAACGCAGATTAGCTTTTTGCTTGACGGTGGCTTTGCTCTGAATAATCTGCGGCAATCGGCGCAATCTGCGTAATCTGCGTCAAAAAAGCATCCCCGCACCGCATGAGGTCGAGGGATAGTGGCAACGACGTTCCACTATTCCAGTGTGGAAAACCATCCCCACCCTAGCCCCCTTTGAAGCCTGTGCTGAGCTTGTCGGAGGGAGGACGGGACTGCGTGCTATTGCCCCAACCGAATCCAAGTCGTCTTGAGTTCGGTGTATTTTTCCAAGGCATGCAGCGATTTATCACGCCCGTTGCCGGACTGCTTGTAGCCGCCAAACGGAACGGTGATGTCGTCTTCGTCGTAGCAGTTCACATGTACGGTGCCGGCTCGGAGTGCCCCGGCTACGCGGTGCGCGCGATCAATGTTGCTGCTCCACACGGCGGCGTGTAAGCCGTAGCTTGAGTCGTTGGCCATCTTCACGGCGTCGGCTTCGTCGTTGAAACGAATGATTGAGAGCACGGGACCAAAGATTTCTTCGCGCGCGATCTTCATGTCGTTTCGGACGTTATCGAACACGGTTGGATTGACGTAGAAACCGCCTGTGTCTTGGCGCGCAGCCGTGCCACCCGCGAGCAAACGCGCGCCTTCGCCAACACCGGCTTCGATGTAGCCCATCACCGTACGCTGCTGGCCTTGATCGACCAATGCACCTAGCACGGTCTTGGTATCGAGCGGATCGCCGGGTAGGTAGTGTTTCGATTGGGCGACGACTTTTTCGATGAATACGTCGGCGATACTTTCCTGCACGAACAGTCTCGACGGCGCGTTACAGCTCTCGCCTTGATTGAAATACATGCTGCCTGCGGCGGTGGCGGCGGCGCGGTCGAGATCGTTGAAATCCGCGAACACTAGATTCGCCGACTTACCGCCAAGCTCGTTGAAAACACGTTTCAAATTGCTCTGCCCCGAGTATTCGAGCATCTTCCGGCCGACGCGCGTTGAGCCAGTGAAGCCAATCGCATCGACATCCATGTGCAGCGCGAGCGCTTCACCCGCTTCGTGGCCGAAGCCCGGAACGACGTTAAACACACCCGGCGGAATGCCCGCTTCAATCGCGAGTTCGGCCATTCGCATCGCCGTGAGTGGCGATTTTTCAGAGGGCTTCAATACGATGCTATTGCCCGCAGCGATCGAGGGGCCGAGCTTCCACGCAGACATCAGCATTGGGTAGTTCCACGGCACAATCGCGCCGATCACCCCCATCGCTTCACGACGAATCAGCGCGAGCGAATTGGCGGGTGTTGGGGCGATTTCGTCGTAGACCTTATCGATCGCCTCGGCATACCAAGCGATGCAGTTGGCAGCGCTTTGCACGTCGACGTTGAGCGAATACTTAATCGGTTTGCCCATGTCGAGCGTTTCCAAGAGCGCGAGCTCGTCTTTCGCTGCGAGCAGTTTTTCTGCCCACTTTTGCAGGATGCGCTTGCGCTTGGCGGGTGACTGGCGTGACCAAGCGCCGGATTCGAAGGTGGCGCGAGCTGACTTCACTGCCGCGTCAACGTCCTCAGTTTTGCAACGCGACGCTTGCGCGATGGTCTTGCCGTCAATCGGCGAAATCACATCGAATCGCTCGCCAGAGAGCGCGTCGACACGTTGACCGTGGACGTAGGCGCGCGCATCAATCGAGAGTGATTGTGACTTGGTGCGCCAATCAGGGCTGAGAGTTGTTGTCATGGGAAACTTGTGGTGATCACTCAATAAATGAAAAGGGCTCAGCGCATGATGCTGAGCCCACCGCGGCGTGACCCCGGACGATGCCGGGGCGACGGTTTGCGTTAGAAGGTAACAACCGTTGAAACACCGAACGTGTGGTTGTTTTTCTTGTAGCTGCCGTCGCCAACGTATTGGAACACGCGGTTGTTGGATGCGTCGTAGCGGTACTCAGCCTTGATTGTGGTGAACTGATTGAGCAGGTAGCTCATACCTAGCGAAAGCGCGTAGCGATTGCTGCCTTTGTTTGCGTCGGCGACTTCCCACTGGCCATTGCCTCCGCTAGCGTCGGTGACGTAGGCCATGCCCGGGCCGAAGCCATTGCGACCGTCGGTGCAGGTTTGGTCGTTAATGGTTGCGCCCGAAGCGTCAACTGCTAACGCACCTGAGGCATCGCGAGCGGCGAAGCAGTTGCCAGTGAAAAACACGTTGTAAGTGCCGCCGCCGTTTTTGCGGTTGTTCAAATAATCAGCGCGTGCCATCAACTCGAAACGCGGCGTGACTTTGTAAGCAGTCAAGCCCGAAACACCCCACCACTGAGCGTTTCCGCCGTTAAACGCGGCTGCTTTTTGTTGGCCGAAACCAATTTGCGCCTGTGCTGTGAGCGGGCCACGAATGAAGTAGCCATCGACTTCGAGCGCGTGCAACATCGACGAGCCGCCCGCAGTGGCATTAGCGATCTTGCCGTGTTGACCCGCAAAGCCGAAGCCGTTGAATTCGCCCTTGGCATAGTCAACGCGATACGACAGCAGCGGCGTGCGTTGTCCGCTGCCGTATTTGTTGGCGTTGACGTTGCCGAGCATGCCTTTGTAAATCCACTTGCCATCGGTGATTTCGGCTCCGACACCGGCGTAGTAGGTTGGAGCGGCAAAGTCGAACAGCAGGTTGTGCGTGATGAACTTGTTTTGGTTCGGCAGTAAGTATTCGTAGCCGCTCCAATCAGGCAGCACACCCGCGATCAAACGTCGTTGCAGACCATCAATTGGAATTGAGACCGACGCCTCGTGAATGATTGAGCCAATGTTGTAGCCCGACTGCGCACTCTTGTGTGGCGCGAGCGTCATGCGCCAGTGCGTGCCGTTATCCATCTCTTTTTGTAGATCGAGCCAGGCCATACCGAAGTACGAGTTATCAAACGCGTAGACCTCGCCGTTGGTGAAGTTGTTCAAAAACTGGAAGCTCGACGTTTTCTGCGCGCGGTTGAACATAAAGGTGGGGTCGGCACCGCCACTCATTTTGAGCCCTTTGAGGCCCTGTGCTTCCATCGCGTCTTCCAGCGCCTCGGTTTTTACGGCGATGCGATTGAATTCCGAGAGCTCCGCCTTGGGCTTTTCCTGCTCCGCTTTGAGTGCGGCTTCGAGCTGGTCGACGCGCGCTCGGAGCGCCTGAAGCTCCTTCAGAATGTCGGCATTGGTTTGTGCGGTGGCCGGTAACGCGATGCTCGCGGCGGCTAGTGCAACGACAAGTGCTTTGACTTTAAACATAGCGGTTTTCCTCTTCTCTCTTTTTGACACTTAAGGTGATGGTAACGCTTCGCGATAGGCGGCGGCTTGCTCTTCCGCTCGTCGCTTTTCGGAGCGCGCGAGCCACAGGCTGCCAAAGAT
>JAAFHR010000249.1 GCA_013298455.1 Betaproteobacteria bacterium
GTGTGCTCTTCCGATCTCGCGTTTGATCTTCTATTTTGGAATGGCGATTCAACGAATTTGCCGGGCCCAATGTATTTGTATTACTTGCGAAATTTCTATCTCGACAACAAGCTCATGCAACCCGCGTCGCTCACGATGCTTGATGAACCGATTGATTTGTCGTTAGTCACCATTCCAAGCTTCGTGTACTCATCGCGCGAAGATCACATCGTGCCTTGGAAGAGCGCGTTTGCATCAGCGGAGCTATGGGGCGGCGACGTCGAGTTTGTGCTGGGTGCATCAGGACATATCGCCGGCGTGGTCAATCCGCCCGGCCCCAAAAAACGTAGTTACTGGACGAGCAGTTGGCCCGCGCCAACGCCCGAAGCATGGGACGCAAAGGCGACGGAGCACGTAGGTAGCTGGTGGCCGCATTGGTATCAATGGCTCAAGCAGTATTCGGGAAAACGTGTTGTAGCCAAGAAGCAACGCAAGTCAAAATTGGGCCAAGCTCCAGGAAAATACGTCTTGGAAAAGATGTGACTAGGACGAGATGACGACGCGCCTCGCGCTAGGACGACGCACCTTCGGTGCTAGGACGCAAAGCTTGGTTGAGAGCGCTGTGCTTCTCGTCAACTGGGCTCAGCCACCCCAACACTTGAAAGCTCAGTTGATCGCGACAAAAACTCACAACGCATCGGGCAACCGGAGAGGCGCAGCGATCTCAACCGAGCTTTGCGTCCTAGCTCGCTTGCGAGCGTCGTCCTAGCGCGAAGCGCGTCGTCATCTCGTCCTTGGTTGCACACGAACACAGTCACTAAACATCACAAAGGAGAAACTCTATGTCACGCGTTGCACTAGTTACTGGCGGTATGGGTGGTTTGGGCGAAGCGATTTGTATCAAGCTTGCGGCGCTGGGCTACAAGGTAGTCACCACCTATTCGCCGGGTAACAAAACTTGGAAAGAATGGCTCGATTCGATGAACAAGATGGGATTTGGTTTTCGCGCCTATCCGTGCGACGTCGCTAATTTCGATTCAGCCAAAGCCTGCGTTGAGCAAATCGCCAAAGAGGTGGGGCCGGTTGACGTGCTGGTCAACAACGCTGGCATCACCCGAGACATGACGTTCAAAAAAATGGACAAGGTGAATTGGGATGCGGTGATGTCGACAAACCTAGATTCCACCTTCAACATGACCAAGCAAGTGTGCGATGGCATGCTCGATCGCGGTTGGGGGCGGATCATTAACATCTCCTCCGTCAACGGGCAAAAAGGCGCGTTCGGTCAAACCAACTACTCGGCTGCAAAGGCTGGCATGCACGGCTTTACCAAGGCGCTAGCGCTTGAAGTCGCTCGAAAAGGCGTGACCGTCAACACCATTTCTCCCGGCTACATTGGCACCAAGATGGTGATGGCCATTCCCTCTGATGTGCTCGACTCTAAGATCATTCCGCAAATTCCGATGGGTCGTTTGGGCAAGCCCGAGGAGGTAGCGGGATTAGTGGCTTATCTGTCGAGCGACGAGGCGGCGTTTCTCACTGGCGCCAACATCGCAATTAACGGTGGCCAGCACATGCATTGATCGAAGCGCGGCGGCGTCGTGGTTTCGACTTTGCGAAGATTGCGCTTGTGAATTTACATCCGCCGATGCAGAATCCGTCTGACGCGCGCTGGCGTTTCGGCGCTCTATTGAATCCCACAGTCAAGGAGAAACGTTATGGCAGGTTGGTATGAACTCAGCAAGGCGAGCGACGGGCAGTTTCGCTTTGTCCTTAAAGCCGGCAACAGCGAAACGATTTTGAGCAGCGAGCTGTATCAAGCGAAAGGCTCTGCGGAAAACGGTATCGCATCGGTGCAAAACAATAGCGGTAACGCGGATCGCTACGAGGAGAAAACGGCATCGAACGGCAAGTTTTACTTCAATCTCAAGGCGGGCAATCATCAAGTGATTGGTACTAGCCAGATGTATGCCTCGGAGGCAACACGTGCTACAGGGATTGCTTCAGTCAAGGCCAATGGCGGTTCGAAAACGATTAAAGATTTAACGTAATCGTCGAGCCGAATGAGCGCAGCTTTCGAGCTGCGCTTTTTCTTTCCTTATTAGTTGACATATAAACTATTTAAAGCTAAATTGAAAGCAACATAAAGGGTTAGCAATGCTCGCTTCATCGATTCAACGCATTGTCTGCATCGGCGGCGGCCCGGCAGGGCTCTACTTTGCGCTTTTGATGAAAAAGCAGTTCCCCGGCATTGCAATCACGGTCCTAGAGCGCAACCGTCCTTTTGATACCTTTGGCTGGGGCGTGGTCCTCTCAGATCAAACGCTCGCCAATCTTCGCGCTGCTGACCCCGAAACGGCTGCCTTAATCGGCGACGCGTTTAATCACTGGGACGATATCGAAGTCTTCTTCAAAGGCAAAAGCGTTCGCTCCAGTGGTCATGGTTTTTGCGGCATTGGACGCAAGCATCTGCTCAACATCTTGCAGCAGCGCTGCGCTGATTTGGGCGTGAATCTGGTGTTTGAAGTCGACATCGATGATGACCGGGCCATCGCTTCTCAGTACAACGCTGACGTGGTGATCGCGTGCGATGGGCTCAATAGTCGAATTCGAAATCGCTACGCCGATGCGTTTCAACCCGATGTAGAGCTTCGAGACTGTCGCTTTGTCTGGCTCGGCACCAAGAAAAAGTTCGATGCGTTTACGTTTGCATTTGAGCAAACCGAACACGGTTGGTTTCAAGCGCATGCCTACCAATTCAATGCAGACACGTCGACGTTCATCGTTGAAACACCGGAGGCAGTGTGGAAGACGCACGGCTTGGATACGATGTCGCAACCCGAGGCCGTTTCATTTTGCGAATCGCTTTTTGCGAAGTACCTCGACGGCAATGCGCTTCTATCCAACGCTGCTCATTTGCGCGGTTCGGCGATGTGGATTCGTTTTCCACGTGTCGTGTGCAAATCATGGGTGCATCATGTCGAGGTTGATGCGCGGACGGTGCCGGTGGTGTTGATGGGCGACGCGGCGCATACCGCCCACTTTTCAATCGGCTCGGGCACCAAGCTCGCCCTCGAAGACGCGATTGATCTAGCGCGCGAAATTGCACAGACGACAACGATCACCGACGCGCTGCAGCGCTATGAAGCACGGCGCAGCGTTGAAGTGCTAAAGATTCAAAACGCCGCCAGAAACTCGACCGAGTGGTTTGAGAATGTGGATCGTTATGCGGGTATGGAGATCGAGCAGTTCGCGTATTCGCTCCTGACGCGTTCGCAGCGTATCAGCCATGAAAACTTGCGACTGCGCGACAAAGCGTGGCTCAGTGGCTTCGAGCAATGGTTTGCCGGTACGAAGTCGGTGTTGCCGATGCTCACTCCGCTCAAGGTGCGGGGCATCACCCTTAAAAATCGAATCGTTGTGTCGCCGATGGCCACGTACAGTGCGATCGATGGTGTCGCCCAAGATTTTCATTTGGTGCACTTGGGCGCGCGCGCGCTTGGCGGCGCAGGCATGGTGTTTGTCGAAATGACCTCGCCCACGATGGACGGTCGCATCACGCCGGGCTGTACCGTGCTTGAAACCGATCTGCAAGAGGCCGCGCTCAAGCGAATTGTTGATTTCACTCACTCGCAGAGCGACGCGAAAATAGCGCTGCAGATGGGTCATGCAGGCCCAAAAGGGTCGACCCAGTTAGGTTGGGATCTGACCGACGAGCCGCTAGCTACGGGCAATTGGCCGCTCTTTGCTGCGAGCGATATTGCATATGGCGTGCAGAACCAAACGCCCCGAGCCATGACACGCATCGACATGGACGCGATGACGGCTGCGTTTGTCGCAACAACCAAGCGCGCTGCGCGTGCAGGTTTCGACTGGATCGAACTGCACTGCGCTCACGGCTACTTGTTGTCGAGCTTCATTTGCCCGCTCACCAATCACCGCACGGACGAATACGGCGGCAGTTTGGAAAACCGCTGTCGCTATCCGCTCGAAGTGTTCGCGGCGATACGTGCTGTTTGGCCCGATCACTTGCCGATGAGCGTGCGGATTTCTGCGCACGACTGGGCGGAGGGGGGCAACACGGCAGACGACGCGGTGGTGATGGCTCGGTATTTCAAGAACGCGGGCGCTGATTTCATTGATGTCTCATCCGGACAAACAACGCGCGAAGCCAAGCCAATCTACGGTCGCATGTACCAAACACCATTTGCTGATCGCATCCGCAACGAAGTCGGTATCGCAACCATTGCCGTGGGCGCAATCACCGAGGCTGATCACGCCAACAGCATCATCGCCGCTGGGCGCGCCGATTTGTGCGCCATCGCTCGCCCGCATCTGGCTGATTCGGCTTGGACGTTGCATGAAGCGGCGAAGCTGCAGAGCCGAGATGTGTCGTGGCCCAAGCAATACCTGAGTGGACGCGACCAGCTGTACCGAGAACTAGCAAAACAAAACGCGACGAACGCCGCTGCCCATCGTGGAACCGACGAAGAGGGGAGCCACTGATGGATTTAGAAGCGAGAGCACACAGCGAACATCCCGAGGCGCTGCGTCTTTGGTTGCGTCTGATGACCTGTGCCCAGATGATTGAAAAGCAAGTGCGCACGCAGCTTCGCGAGCAGTTTGGCACCACGCTGCCGCGTTTCGATTTGATGGCACAGCTGGAGCGTGCGCCGGGTGGCCTATTGATGCGTGAGCTCTCAGAGCGCATGATGGTTACGGGCGGAAATGTGACCGGCGTGACCGATCAGCTGGTGGCTGAGGGTTTGGTCGAGCGCCGTGATGTTCTGGATGATCGGCGCGCGTTTTTGGTGTGTTTGACGGCCAAGGGGCGACGTGAATTTAACGCCATGGCGCGGCAACATGAATCGTGGATCGTTGAGGCGTTTGACGGTTTGAGTCGCGCTGAAATCGTTGCGCTGCATACGCTTTTAGGGCGTGTCAAAGCGCATCAATTGGAGAAGCAATGAAGCATTATGTTGGCGCAGCGAATCCGATGCGCGCGCAATTCAATCCGCTTGCAGACTACCGCAGCCAGCACTTCGCGTATCGTTTTTCTGACGGCGTTGCGACCATCACACTGAGCCGCCCAGAGCGAAAAAATCCACTCACGTTTGATTCATACGCTGAGCTGCGTGACTTGTTTCACGCGATGAAATTCGCCACCGACGTGTCGGTGATTGTGGTGACAGGTGCGGGCGAAAACTTTTGCTCGGGCGGTGATGTGCACGAAATCATCGGCCCACTCACCAAGATGTCGATGCCAGAGTTACTCGAATTTACGCGGATGACCGGGGACTTGGTCAAAACGATGCGAGCCTGCCCGCAGCCCATCATCGCTGCCATTGATGGCATTTGTGCTGGTGCTGGTGCAATGGTTGCGCTGGCATCGGATTTTCGTTTAGGCACCCCCAAGGCGAAGACGGCGTTCTTGTTTTCACGCGTCGGCTTGGCG
>JAAFHR010000025.1 GCA_013298455.1 Betaproteobacteria bacterium
CTCGTTGATGGGCGCACGGTTGTGAGTTTTTGATTGGACGATTGACATGGTGCTGGGCTCGACAGAAACGGGCGGCGCAGTCTATCGACTCCGGTTGCGATCAACACTAGGGTTGCTACGGGTGTGCCGCGTTGCGGTGTCTCTCTAGCGTGCAGCGAGGCTGGCTACAAGCGCGTAGCTTCGTTTTCGCGCGCTGTGATCGTGGATGGCGCTGGCGATGATCAGTTCATCGGTCTGAGTTTGCGCGATGAGGTTGTTGAGTTGTTGGTTCACTGTCTTTGGTGCACCGACGGCGGTGACGGTGAGCATTTGCGCCATGCCAGCTCGCTCGGCAGGCGAGCCCAGTGCGTTCATTTCGGCCACGGGAATCGGCGGCGGCAGTGGCCCGCGTTTGCCAGTTTGCATCCCGAGGAAGCGTTGTTGAAGCGATGTGAAACGCCACTGCGCTTCGTCGTCGGTATCGGCTGCGATAACGTTTACAGCAACCGCAGCGTAGGGCTGGGTGAGCGCGCCGGGTTGACCGTTGGGCTTGAAATGTGCCCGGTAAATTGCCAAGGCCTGCATCAGCATCGAAGGCGCAAAGTGCGACGCAAATGCAAACGGATAGCCCAGATGCGCGGCAACCTGAGCGCTGTACAGGCTCGAACCGAGCAACCAAATCGGCACATTGCAGCCGATGCCGGGAATCGCTCGCACGGGGCGGCGCTCACCGGGCGGTGGCTGAAAGTACTCAGCGAGCTCGATCACATCGCCAATGAAATCGTCTTCGCTTTGTGTGGTCAAGCTGCGGCGCAGTGCGCGCATCGTCATTTGGTCTGTGCCCGGCGCGCGACCTAATCCGAGATCGATACGACCGGGGTAGAGAGTGGCGAGCGTGCCGAATTGCTCGGCGATCACGAGCGGCGCGTGGTTGGGCAACATCACACCACCCGAGCCCACGCGAATCGTTTTTGTACCGGCTGCAAGGTAGCCAACCAGAACAGAGGTCGCACTGCTCGCTACGCCGTCCATGTTGTGATGCTCGGCGACCCAATAGCGCGTGTAGCCAAGCGCTTCGGTGTGTTGAGCGAGATCAAGCGAATTTCGAAGCGCGTCGGCTGCGTTGCTACCCTCAACGATGAGGGAGAGATCGAGCACGGAGACTGGCGTATTCATCAGCGATACATTCAAAGCCAAAACGGCGCACAGAGCGCCACCGGATCACCCACCAAATCAGGTTGCGCTCGAAGCGATTCAAGCAAGAAATCGACGAACACCCGAACGCGTGCGGGTTGATTGCGTCGACTTCGGTAGTAGAGATACAGCGAGATGCCAGAGGAGCGACATTGCGGCAACACGGGCCGCAGTGCGCCGCTTCGAAAATGCGGCATCACCAGCGGGAGCGGCGCGTTAAAGATACCCACGCCGCAGATCGCTGCATGCTCCAGGCTGTTGAAATCATTGGCGATGAGCGTGCCGCGCGCTGGGGGATCGAGTGCGATGCGCTGTGGCCCTAAACGCCAGTTGATCGTGCTTCGGTCGCTGTCATTCGTGACGGCGCGTGAGGCCATGCGCAGGCAATTGTGCTGCGCTAAGTCCTCAATCCTTTTCGGGATACCTTGCGTGGCGAAATAACTCGGCGCAGCGCAAAGTACAAAGTGCAGCTCGCAAATTTCCCGGGCGATCACAGCGGGGCTTTGCTGACGCCCGGCACGAATGCCGATGTCAAAGTTATCAGCCACCAGATCAACGACCGCGTCATCGAGCCGCAGATCAACTTCGATATTGGGATAGAGCCGCGCAAACTTCGGCAACAGCGGAATCACTGAGCCGCGACCAAACGGGCTCAAGCTCGTGACTCGCACTACGCCACCCGGCGCATCAGCGCTATTTTTTGCGGATGCCGTAGCGTCCTCCAACGCCCGAAGCGGCTCGGCGCATCGCTCGTGAAAGGCGCGTCCTTCGTCGGTCAAACTCAACGCTCGTGTCGAACGATTGAGTAACCTCACCCCCAGCGCCCGCTCCAGCGACGCTACGTTTTTGCTCACGGCCACTGCGCTGATGCCCAATTCCCGTGCCGCGCCCGCGAAACTGCCCGCGCTGACGGTCCGGACGAAATTGGTGATTCCAAGCAAACTACTCATAGCCGCAATGCTACGCCAACGGCCCGAATTGCTAACCTGTGGTTTGTATTGCACGAACCGTTGGCCGCGTTGTGGGCGGGTGCGCTGAGGGCTACGATTCGGGGGTGCAGTTTGCTTTTGGGTTGAAAATCATGCTTGGAATGCCTTTGTTCGACGTGTCGTTTAGTCTGTTTGTTTTGATGAACGCGGCGCGTATCTACGTGTTGCCTCGTGCTCACGCAGTCTTTCTTAAGCGAGTCGCTCCACCGTTTTTGCGCTCGCATGTACTGAGACGTTTGGGCTTCACCCCTTGGCCAGAGATCACTTAGCGGAGCGGGCGTGATGAAGCACTACCTTACCCTCCTCGCAGCCGCCGCGCTTAGCTTATCGGGATGCGCGCCGTTCAACTACGTTGCGCCAGACGCCCCGGTGGCCGCGCTCTCCGTAGCACCCATTCATCCGAGGCCACGTATCGCCGTGGTGCTTGGGAGCGGTGGCCCGCGCGGCTATGCGCACATTGGTTTCATCAAAATCGCAGAGCAAGCGGGCATCGTGCCCGATTTGATCGTGGGCAGCAGCGTCGGCGCGTTAATCGGTTCATTCTGGGCGAGTGGAATGAGCGCTGCCGAGATCGAAACCAGAGCGCTCTCAGGCGGCCCGCTCACGCTCTTTGATCTTTCCCCCTTCGCCGATCGCGGCTGGATTCAAGGACAAAAGCTGCAAGATTACGTGAACCGCGAACTCGGCGTACCCACGCTCGAGCAGCTCAAACGTCCGATGATCGTTGTCGCCACGCGTCGCGACGACAAAGTGGCAACGTTTTTCAGGAGTGGCAACGTCGGCGTCGCCGTTCGCGCATCAAGCGCTGTACCGAAAGTAATTTCACCCGTAGGCATCGCCGGCATTGAATACGAAGACGGCGACGAGTCGCTCCCGCTCGCCGTGAAAGCCGCCCGCGATGCTGGCGCACAATTTGTAATCGCGGTGGATGTAAGCGCCCGAGACGGCAGCGCCCCACCCGGCGTGTCCCCCGATTGGCTAGCCCGAGACGCCAAGCGCCGCGCCCGCATCGTTCCTGAAGTGGCCCTAGCCGACTTCGTCATCCACCCCGACATGGGCTACTTCGCCAGCCCCCGCCGCGAATTTTTTCTACGCGCGCAGGCAGCGGGGGAAGCGGAGACTAAGGCGCGGATGGCGGAGCTTTTGGGGTTGCTTAAGGCGCGGGGGTTGAGGTAGTACAGCGCTACTTCTTCTCGTTTTGACCGAGCTTGCAGCAGGCTTCAGCACGGCCTTGGCTAAAGCCTTGTGCAAAATCAACTGCTTGAGTCAACACCAGTACCAAAAGCAGCAATTTGAATGACAAGCTGGATCGCGTCATGTTTCGCTCATTCTCGTCGCGAGCAGTGAACAGTTGGGTCAGGCGGGCGAAGATAGATTTCATACAACGCTTTCAGTGCGGGTGATAGGGTTGGTATTTGGAGGAGGGGGCGCTTCGCCCCGAGGATTAACCACGGTTCTGCGGCGGCTGAATCGAGCTACAGCGGCGAGCCGCTTCAGAGCGGCTGCCACATCACGCCCAATAGCAAACACGCCCACGCGATTACCGCGAACGTCGTTCCAGCGCGGTCGATATCGAATTGAGGGGTACTGAATTTCTCGCTTGCGCGTTTTGCCGCGAGCTTATCTCCGCTAGCCGCGCCTGCGTCAAGCGGGGTGGCTGCTGTATCGATCTTTCTGTTTTTCATCTTGCGCTCCTAGTTGTGGGAAAGCGGCTTTGTCTAGCTCACGCCGACTGTGTAGCCGTGAGATGAATTTCATCGAAAGTGGGCGAGATTTGTAACTGTCAGAACTGACAGTGCGAGCGGAAGGACATCGAAGCAAGTGAGTCGGCGAGACCCAATACCGAACGAGTGCCTCTCGGGGCGCGATATTGTGGACTACGTGACTACAGGACTAGCCTCAGCTGAATTGCCTTCGCGATTGCCGCGCGCTTATTGATCACGCCGAGTTTTGCGCAGATGTTTTGCATGTGAAAGTTAGCCGTTCGCTCGGTGATGCCGAGAATCGTCCCGACCTCGAAGGCTGTTTTTCCCGCTGCTGTCCATTTCATTACTTCTAGCTCTTTGGACGTTAGGCGTGGGAAATCAGCGTCTCGAGTGTGCGTCAGCAATCGATCCAGCGCTGGCAGTGCGAACGCCGCGAACAACTGTGCATCAGCAACGACCCGCGTCAACTCCAACGGGTTGCTGGGTAGGTCGCCATCCCTCGAGAAACCAAGGTGCAGCTCAGAGCCGCTTGGGGAATAGGTAGGCACTTCGACCCCCGCCTTGAAGCCGTGTTTTGTGATGACTTCTGCAAGGTTGGCGAAGCCGCTTTTCACAAAAAAGTCACGATCCCAGAGCACGGGTTTCGGCGTGGCATCCACCGCGACAATGACGGGGTCCTTATGTTCAAACACCGTTTGCTCATCAAGCCATTGCTTTGAAAAATTATTGACAGATATCCACGCTCGATTCGGCCGTGGCGTCGCGTAGTCAGCATTGATGAGATCAAACCCCAGCTGCTTCCCAAACTTAATCAACTCGATTTTGAAATCATCAAGTGTCGCGGCGTTGAGCACCGGCGCGTAGAGATCATCGAGCAGGTTATTCATGGACGTCCCTGCGCTTCGATTGGAGTGGGGCCGGTGACTTCATCGATGGGCGATGTGTCTTGAAGATCGGGGGGGGATGGGTGGGCACTTCTAAAAACGACTCTGGCGGACGTGGTGAAGAACGATACGTGTGATCTCACAAAGTGTAGGCAGGGGCATGATTCAAGTAAACACTCCGCTTGCGCACCGGGGCGGATTCTGAGGAGCGAGTGGGCTCGGATGCAACAGCGGCTCGGATGCTTTCGGAAAAACCTATTAGTTTTCATAGGTCACAGACGAACTGAACTCTGGTGAACACCGCCCCCCGAACGGCGGAAGCGGCGATTGGGAACGAATGCGAGACGTTTTGGTAATCGCGTGCAGGTCGCTCGTCGTGGCTTAGCTTCAAGTGACACGCAAACAAAAAAACCCAGCGCAAGGCTGGGTTTTTTGTGGGCAGAACCGAGTTTAGTGCTCGATCTCTTTCCTCATCTGTTTCATGGCTTTCACTTCAATCTGGCGAATGCGCTCCGCTGAGACGCCGTATTTGTCGGCGAGGTGTTGCAGCGTTTCTTCTTGGTCTTCGGCGAGCCAGCGGCGGGTGATGATGTCTCTGGAGCGCTCGTCCAAATTCGTTAATGCGCGTTTGAGACCGGCGCTTTGTACGCGCTCGGTTTGATCGGCTTCGTAGATGCGGGCGGGGTCAACGCTCTCGTCGGCTTGCAGATATGAAATCGGCGCGGTGCCTTCGCTTTCGGCGTCGTCCGGTGTGCCGTCCATGGCGATGTCGCGGCCCGAAAGTCGCATGTTCATTTCGAACACTTCTTCGGGTTTGACGTTTAATTCTTTGGCGATGCGTTTTGCTTCGGCTTGCGTCAAGGCGTGTTCGCCGGAGCGCATGGCTCGCAGGTTGAAAAACAGTTTCCGCTGCGATTTGGTGGTGGCTACTTTGACCAAGCGCCAATTCTTCAAAATGTATTCGTGAATTTCAGCGCGAATCCAATGCAGGGCGAACGACACCAAACGCACACCGCGCTCGGGATCGAATCGACGCACGGCTTTCATCAAACCCACGTTGCCTTCTTGAATCAAATCGCCCTGCGGCAAGCCGTAGCCCATGTAATTGCGGCTCACCGACACGACCAAACGCAAGTGGCTCATCACCAAGGAGCGCGCGGAATCTACGTCTTGCATGTATTTCCAGCGCATTCCGAGCTCTTGCTCTTGTTCGAGCGTTAGGAGCGGATATTTGTTGACGGCGGTGACGTACTGGTCGATCGTGCCGAGTGCTGAGGGCACGGGAAAGCTGAGTGTGGCGGTAGGATTCATGTAAGTCAAAGTCCCCAAAACGATGCCGTCAACTAACAAAAGTGCGCGGACGGCGCGCCGTGAACGACAGCAAAACCGCCGTCGTTGCCCCTCACGAGGGGGCGGGCGATACAGGCTCGATTGCCTGCCGACCCCGCCGAGCTGCCCCAACCGGAGCAGCCCAAGTGCATCAGGTGATTGGTTCGATTCACCGCTTTAGCACTCGTGACGTGAGAGTGCTAACAATTATAAAAGTTCCTGAGTTTTTTGCTCGGGATTAGGTTTTTTGGGTTGAAATGAGGGGTAAACGGCTTATTCGCTAAATGCCACGCTAAATATGGCATACAGGCGAATAAATAAACTTGCAGACAAAACGTTGAAAATGACTTTAGCCCAGATTTAATATCGCTTTGGTGAGCAGAGCCGTTATTGAACTGCTTCGCTTATCTGGGGCCCATTTTTTTGACGCAGATTACGCAGATTTCGCAGATGAACGCTGATTAATCGCTGCTCAATCCCGCCTTGGCTCCAAATAATCAGCGTCAATCTGCGAAATCTGCGTAATCTGCGTCGAAAGAAATGCAGCGTCGAATCCCTCAGCTGCCGCATTCGGCGAGACGCCCGTCCGCTGCGTCGTCCCACACAGCGACATAATCGGCAACCCAGCAGCATTCGCCGCTGAACCGCGAGGCACTCATGAACCTACCCACTTCACTGCGTTTTTTGCGAAATGGCCTGTTCGCGCTCTCGGTTGCCTTTGCCGCGACCGTCGCAACCGCCGCGCCGTCGCCGATTTTTGATGCGCATTTGCACTACAGCCATGATGCATGGGAGCAGCTGCCGCCCAAGGCCGCGATTGCGATTTTGCGCAAGGCGGGGCTCGTTGCGGCGATGGTGTCGAGCAGCAGCGATGATGGCACGCAAAAGCTCTATAAAGAAGCGCCCGACTTGGTGATTCCGGTGCTTCGGCCGTACCGAACACGGGGCGAGCTGAGCACGTGGGTGAACGACCCGAGCATCATCACGCATCTTGAGGCGCGGCTCAAAGCCAATAAATACGCGGCCCTTGGCGAATATCATGTGTACGGCGCGGATGCCGATTTGCCTGTGATGCGCCGTGTGGTTGAGCTGGCACGCGACAACAAACTCTATCTGCACTCGCATTCCGATGCGGACGCCATTGAGCGCCAATTCAAGCAGGACCCTCAGGCACGAATTCTGTGGGCGCATTCGGGATTTGATGCGCCGGAGAAGGTGCGAGAGATGCTTCGTAAATACAAAAACCTGTGGTGCGATTTGGCCTTTCGTAGCGATCACGCGCAAAGCGGCAAGGTCGAGCCGGGTTGGCGTGCAGCGTTTCTAGAGTTCCCGGATCGCTTCATGGTGGGCAGCGATACCTTTACGCCCGAGCGCTGGCATTTCGTGGTGGAACATGCGAATTGGTCGCGACAGTGGTTGGCCGATTTGCCGAAAGACGTGGCTGAGCGGATTGCCTACAAAAACGGTGTGACACTGTTTAGCGGCATGGTGAAACGGTAATGATGGCCTGCGTACGGCGTCGCGTTTGGTTGGCCTGTTCGCTCGGCGCATTTGCGCTCAACGCTTCGGCAAGCGAGCCCTGCGCGATACCCGAACCGTCGCTAAAAAAGGGCGGCGTTGCAGTGGGCTGGGTCGCTGAAAATTCACCCATCACCGTCGGTCGCCACTTCGCAATGAATGTGCGGCTGTGTCCGGCCGATGCCAAACTCGTTCGCGTGGATGCAACGATGCCAGAGCATCGCCACGGCATGAATTACAAAGCGAGTTTCGCGGCGCTGGGCGAGGGGCGTTGGCGCGTTGAAGGCATGATGTTTCACATGCCCGGCCGTTGGTTACTGCGCTTTGATGTAAGCGCTGCGGGTCGCACTGAAACGCTGACCGAATCCATCACCTTGCCGTGAGGTTCGTTGCGCTCTTTGTTGGGATGATCGCGGCGTCGGCGTTCGCTCAGTCGATTGAGTTCAGTCCCGAAGAGCGAGCGCGAATTCTCTCGCACGGTCCGTGGCCGGCCGTGCACGAGCTTGATTCAAGCAATCGTGTCGACGGCAATCCGATCGCCATTGAATTGGGCCGTAAGTTGTTTTCGGATCACCGATTGTCGGCGAGCAGCAAGCGCTCTTGTGCAAGTTGCCATGATCCGAAGCGCGCGTTTCAAGACGGCCTGCGCTCGACGCGGCATCAGCGCAATACGCCTACGCTTCTGGATGTGGGGCAGCAGCGTTGGTTTGGTTGGGATGGCGCAACGGATTCGCTGTGGGCAGCGTCGCTCGCGCCGCTCGCTGCCAAAAGCGAGCTGGCGGCAACACCCGCACACATCGCCGCATTGCTGCGCCGCGACCGGACGCTCAACGTGGCCTACACGGCGTTGTTTGGTGAAGCCACCGCCGACGCTGCCAACGAAACAATACTCGTCAACATCGCAAAGACACTCGCCGCGTTTCAGGCCACGTTAGTGTCTCCGCGCACACCCTTTGATGAGTTTCGCGATGCGCTCGCTCAAAACGACAGCGCAGCAATCGCCAAGTATCCCAGCGCCGCACAACGTGGTTTAAAAACTTTTGTAGGCGAAGGCAAATGCTTCTTTTGCCACAGCGGTCCTGCGTTTACCAACGGTGAATTTGCTGATGTTGGGCGACCGTTTTTCACCAAATCCGGCGCCGATCCAGGGCGTTGGGGCGGTTTGCAGCAACTCTTCACGAGCCCTTACAACCGCTTGGGGCAATACGCCGACGGCGGCGCTCAATCGGCAGTCGCTACGAAACATGTGATCCAAGAGCCCCGCAATTTCGGTGAATTTAAGGTGCCGAGTTTGCGCGGCCTACTGGGCACCGCACCGTATTTTCACGACGGTAGCGCGCGACGAATCGAAGACGTGGTGCAGCATTACTCGACCGTCGACGAATCGCGGCTTCACGCCGACGGCGAAAAAATCGTGCGGGCGCTGCGGCTCACGCCAGCACAGGCGCGTGATTTGACGGCGTTTTTGAAGAGCTTGAGCGGGGCTTCTTCGCGCAAGTCGAAGTAGGTAAATTTCGACAACGAGCTCGCGCGTGAATGACCAAACAGCCATAAAGCGGAGCTTCGATTCAAAGTCTCTCGAACCGGAGATTACAAAAAGCAAGCAAGAAAAGTATTCACGTAGCCGCCAGTGTCCGCATAACCTTGCGTCCTAGCGCCGAAGGCGCGTCGTCCTAGGAGCGAAATTCCGTCGTCATCTCGTCCTGTTTCGAGCTAGAACCTTGGTAGCGTCGAGACATTTACTTTTCCTGCTTTCACATCCGCCGCAATTTGATCGCGCATTTCCCAGCCTCTAAGCTTGCCGGGATTGAGCAAGCCCATCGGATCAAAGCGCATTTTGGTCATGACTACGTCGGGGTTGACCACGCCCTGTTTGCCGTCTTCGACGTGAAACACATGCGGGTTGGCGATGTAGACACCGTTATCTCGATGCGTTTGCATGATGTCGTTTAATCGCGGCGCGGTGCTGTACTTGATGAGCTGCAAACCGCTGTAGGTCATGCCGCCTTCTTTGAGGCGGATGAATTCCAGATGCAGCATGCACTCGTCGCCCAAGAGTTGGTGCATGTTGAGCGCTTGCTCGATGTGTTTGCCGGGGGTGAAGCCGCTTTGGATGTAGGTGAGCGTGTCGTCAACGCGAAGCGCGTGCAGCGTGGTGTGATTCCAAGTGAATTCGAGAATCGTTTTGATTTTGTCGAGCTGCTGTTGATGATCCTCGTCGTAGGTGATCGAAGCGTTGTGTCGCCCCACGATTTCATCGATGGCTTGTTTGGCATGATCGGCGTAAACCACGAACACCGCATGTTTACCCGCCGCCCATCGGTCATGAAACATCGGTAAATACGGTTGGATCGACGACTGAAAATACGTGACTGATTTTTTGGTCACGCCGGGTGCATTGGCGATTTCGTCGGCCATGCGAAGCGCTTGCTCCATCTCGTCGGCGAGCAAAATCGCTTCGCGCCAAGTGTGCGTTGGGGCGAGTGCCAATTCCATTTCCAAGACAATGCCGTTGGTGCCGTAGACGTGATGCAACAAGAGCGCTTCGGGAGATCGGAGTTCCACCAGCTTGGGTTCTTCTTCAACGGTGATCGCTTTCACGCCCAGCACATTGCCCGTGCTCGCTAGCGGTCCGTAGTTGATCGAGCCAATGCCGCCGAAGCCGCCGCCATACAAGCCACCCGCCGTGGCGATGCGAAACGTTGACGGCACGCAGCGAAGCTCAAAACCATTGGGGATCGTGGCGCGATTGATGTCGAGCAGACGGATACCGGCTTGCACTCGGGCGACCGCGCCACGCTGCCAAATCATTTGGTTGTAGGCGGACAAATCGAGGATGACACCACCAAAGAGCGGCGTGACCTGTCCATAGTTGCCCGTACCTGTGCCACGAGCCGTGATCGGCACTTTGTGTTTTGCGCAGGCTGCCACGACGCGAATAATCTCTGCTTCGGTTTTCGGGCGAAATCCGACGTCGGCTTTGTAGTGCTCCAGCGCCTCCTTGAGCACCGGAGAGAACCATGCGAAGTCTTTTGAAAGCCGCGTGACTTGCTTGTCATCAAGGATGGGCGAAAGATCGCTTAGATCAGCGAGGAGGGCTTGGAGTTGAGAGGGGGTGGCTTTCATGATTCGCTAAAGCGGGACGCAGGGTGGTCGAGTTTTCTTATCGCAGATTGCGCAGATTTCACGCTGATTTACGCAGATCTCATTCGCTCAAAGGCTCGTCAATTCCAAAAAATCTGCGGCTGTCTGCGTGAAATCTGCGTAATCTGCGTTAGGAGAATGGAAAGCTACGTGAGGCTCTTGAGCCCAGTTGATGGGAGCGAGCGGCCTCTAGCCTATCCGTTCGCCCTGAGCTTGTCGAAGGGGTGGTCGCATACCACCAAGGCTTCGGCACGCTCAGCCCGAACGGACTGGACTGAACGGCTGCAGTTTGAATCGTTGTGCGTCGGGAGTTAAACCGGATTCGCAATCATCATATCCACCAATCGCTTGGCATCATGCTTAAGCCGCTCCATATCGAAACCAGGAATCGCGCCGTTTTCGACCACCACGCGGCCGTTACAAATCACCGCCTTGCAATCCACGCTGCCACCGGAAACAACTGGCCCCACAGCCACATCATGCAAACCAAAATAGCGCGGATGATCGAGCGAATAGACCGAGAGATCGGCTGCCTTGCCGACTTCAATCGAACCGATGCCATGCCAGCCCATCGTGCGTGCGCCGCCTTGCGTGCCGATGTGGATCACGGTTTCGGCATCGATGGCCGCGGCGTCTTGCTTAGCGGCGCGATGCACCATCCATGCAGTGTGCGCTTCGTTGGCCATGTCAGCGGCTTCGTTACTCGCTGCGCCATCGACGGCGAGAGAAACGGGAACATTGGCTTTGAGCATGTCGGGTACGGGCGCAACGCCCGACGCCAAGCGGCAATTGCTTTGCGGGCAATGTGAAATGCCGGTTTGCGTCGCGCCGCACTTTTCAATTTCGGCCTGCGAAAGATGCACCATGTGCGCGAACCAAACGTCGGGCCCGAGCCATTCATACTTTTCACAAAAATCGATGGGCGTGGTGTTATGCACTTCGCGACAGTAGCGCACGTAATCGTAAGTTTCGCTCAGGTGTGAATGCAGATGAATGCTCAGGTTTCGAGCGTGTCGCGCGAGCTCTCGCAGTTCATCGGGCTTGCAGCTCCACGTGGGCGTGGTGATCGCGCTTACGACGCGACGCATCGAAAAATCACTGCCATCGTGAAAGCGCGCGGTGTCATCAGCAATCCGGCGCAAGATCATGTCGAGCGGTTCGGGCGTGCATTCCTTGGGCGGCTGTTGGTCGATGATTCGCATGTGGGTTTGTCCACCGCGCAGCAACGAAAAACGAACGCCCAACTTTTCCGCTTCGCTAAATACCGCCGCCGAGGCATCGTAGGCGATTTCGGGGTAGTAGTGATACTGATGGTCAGCAATCGTCGTGCAGCCCGAGAGCAGCAGTTCAACGATGCCAATTCGAGCCGCGACGCGAAGCGCTTCCTCGCGATCGAAGAATCGACGATAGGGCACCGGCACGGCGGAAAGCCACGGCAGTAGCGCTAGGTTAATGCCCGCCGGTATGCCTTTGAGCAGCGACTGAAACAGATGGTGGTGCGTGTTGATCCAGCCGGGATACACCACGCAATCGGTGGCGTCGATCACGCGCGCGTTGGGCTCGGGTGATAGCTTGCCGATTGCTGCGATCTTGCCATCGCGGATTCGGATGTCGCCGCCGGTTGCGATATTGAGCCGAGCCGCGCTTCCCGCGAGGCCGGTCATCACCGCCGCCGGATTTTTGATGAGTAAATCAGTGCTCATTCGACAACTCACTCTCATGCCACGACAGCGCCCATTTTGAGAGCGCCACCATCAGCAAAAACAAAATCACACCGGTGAGCGTAATTAGCAAGAGCGCTGCGAACATGCGTGGGATGTTGAGCTGATAGCCGCTTTGCAAAATTTGATAGGCAAGGCCAACGCCAGTGCCGCCTGTGCCCGCAACGAATTCTGCCACGACCGCCCCGATCAACGCGAGCCCAGACGAAATCCGCAAGCCACCAAAAAAGTACGGCAGCGCACTAGGAATTCGCAAACGTGTGAGCGTTTGCCAGCGCGTTGCTCGGTTCATTTTGAAGAGCTGTTGCAGACCGGGATTCACACTTCGCAAACCCAGCGTGGTGTTGGAAATGATAGGGAAGAGGGCGACCAGAGTGGCGCAGATTACGAGCGAGGTGGTCGGCTCTTTCACCCAAATGATGATGAGCGGTGCGATTGCCACAATGGGCGTGACTTGCAGCAACACCGCGTATGGGAAAAATGCTGCTTCGATGAATTTGCTTTGCACAAACAAAAACGCGACTGCAACTCCGAGTACCACCGCGCAAAAGAATGCGAGGAAAGTGATCTTCAAGGTGTTGTAGAGTGAGCCGCCCAGCAAGCCCCAATCCTTGACCAATGTTTCAGCAACGCGACCGGGACTCGGCACCAGAAACTCAGGAATGGCAAAGGCTTTGACCATGCCGTGCCAGAGTGCGATGAGCACGATGGCGACGATGGCTGGGAGGATGATTTTTTGGGTGTTCATGGTGCTGCTCAGCAGACGGTTCCCCTCTCCCCCGGAGGGAGATGGGTTAGGGGAGAGGGGGAAGGCGGCTTGGCTAGCCAATGGTGAGCGTCATTTGAACAACCCCCTCTCCCCGACCCTCTCCCTCCAGGGGAGAGGGAGAAAAACTCGCAACCCAAACTCATACCGCTCCCTCCGCCAACTCGCCGGCATTGCTCGCCCGCAGCAAACTCTCTTGCAAATGCTTCGCATACTTCGCAAACTGCGTCGACACCCGAAACTCAGGCCCGCGCGGATACGGTTCATCAACCGAAACCTCTTCAATCACGCGCCCCGGCCGCGCTGCCATGACGACGACTCGCGTTGAGAGATACACCGCCTCATAAATCGAATGCGTCACAAAAATCACGGTGAGTTTTTTCTTTTGCCACAGCTCGAGCAAATCTTGATCGAGTTTGTTGCGAGTGATTTCATCGAGCGCACCGAAGGGTTCGTCCATCAGAATGAGCGTGGGATTGGTGACCAAACCCCGCGCAATTGAGACGCGCATCTGCATCCCGCCCGAGAGCTCACGCGGATACGAATCATGAAATTTTGAGAGCCCAACCAAACTCAGCGAATCGTTCACGCGCTGATCCGCATCACTGGCCGTAACGCCTTGCAACTCAAGCGGCAGCCGCACATTACCCGCCACGCGTGACCACGGCATCAAGGTCGCTTCTTGAAACACAAAGCTCATCCGATGCCCTGTTGATTCAATCTGATCAACGGGCTTGTTCCACAACAAGATGCGCCCATCCGTCGCGGGCAACAGCCCAGCGATCATTTTCAAAAGCGTGCTCTTGCCGCAGCCCGATGGGCCGAGGAGCGTGATGAATTCACCCTCTTGAATCTTCAAATCAACGGGTTGCAGCGCGTGCGTGCCGTTGGGGTAAGTTTTTGAAGCGGAGAGTATTTCAATCATGGGTACAAGCAAGGACGAGTGACGAAAGACGAATGACGAAAACGCTGTGGAAAAAAAAGAGCACCGAATGCGCTTTGCGTCATTCGTCCTTCGTCTCATCGTCCTGCATTGGTTGCAAAAGCAACCAATGCATCAAGGGAGAATTTTCAAATCCTTGACAAAGCGATCGGTCCAAGCGTCGTTGAATTTGACCTTGGTGGTGTCGATCATTTTGGCTGCGACCATCATGTCCCAGGTCTGCTTCATCCGAGCTTCGGTGATGATGCCGATTCCCATTTTGGCGGCGTCACCACCGCCTACGATGCCGTTTTCCTTCATGACTTTTAAGCCGTTGGCGAGCTTGTCGGCGGTCATGTTCGGGTTGTCTTTGATGATGAGCGCGTTGCCGGGCGCTGGGTTTTTCATGTAGCTGGCCCAGCCCTCAATTGACGCTTTCACAAAATCCGCGACCATTTTTGGATTCGTATCAATCGTTTTCTTTAGCGTTGTAATCGTTGTGGAATAAGGCGGGTAGCCCAGATCGGCCATCAAAAACACATTGATCTTGCCGCCGGCTTGGGTGATCGCGTAGGGCTCAGACGACAAATAGCCTTGTTGCGCCAATTTCTTGTCAGCCATAAACGGTTGAATGTTGAAGGTGTAAGGGCGGGTCTGCGCATCGGTGAAGCCGTACTTTGCTTTTGCCCACGGATACCAAGCGGTGTGCGCCGCGCTCGAAATCAAGAGCGTGCGATCTTTCAGATCACCAAACGATTTCACATCGTCATGCGCGATCACCACTTGCGGGTCTTTTTGAAACGCGGCGGCCACGTTAACCGCTTGGATGCCTTGCTCCCACGCTTTGTAGGATTGAATGTCGTAGCCCATGTAGAAATCGGCTTGACCAGCGGCCAAGAGCTGCAACGCGTTGACCT
>JAAFHR010000250.1 GCA_013298455.1 Betaproteobacteria bacterium
TGCGGTGCTGTTTTATTCGGACGCGCTCGGGATGCGTATGACGATTCCGCCACCAACGGCGCTTCGATGTCCGTGTCAATCGACGGTGCGACCACGCGCCGCGCCCCCAACGCCAAAATTCCCATACCCGGCAGATGCTCCGGCACCGCGACGGCCTTGCCCGATTGAAACAAGCTGCCGTCTTCAATCTGTGCTCGGAGCTGCCGTAATTCGTTTTCTGCGTCTTCATCAGACATCACGGCATCGAGCTCGGCATCGCGATGCGTGAGCAGCTTCGATACCTCGCCTTCGAATTCGCTCTCCCGAAAATGCTCCATCACCGCGCCGAGATTTGGCTCGTCGGAGAGGTGAATGGCGTAATCAACTACCGCTTGCAAGAGCCGCAACACATGCGGCGCATTGGCTGGGTCGGGGAATTGCATATCGACCAAATGCATCGACAGTTTTGGGCGACCGAGCACTCGCCGCGCATTGGCGATCACGCGCTGCGTGGCGGGGTCGGTGCGCGCAATCGGCGGGCGACGGCCGTAAAACTTCGTGCGCGGTGCGGTACCGTCAAACGACTCGAAGCTCTGCTCAACGGGCTTGGCTTTAATCGGCGGGAGCACCGTGTGCGATTGCATATCCACATCCCGCCCGAGCGAGCTGGCGAGCGATTCGCGCATCATCGGTGCGCTCACCAATTCCAAATGCAAACGCGCGGCGGCGGCGCGAGCGGCCTTGGCTTCGGCGCTGTCGCCGGGGTGACGGGCGTTTAACTCTTTGAGCCAATATTCGGACAGCGGTATCGCGTTCGAAATGAATGTCTCAAACGCCTCGCGGCCGTGTTCGCGAATGTAGCTGTCGGGATCGTGTTCGGTCGGGAGGAATAAAAAGCGAACGTGCTTACCGTCTCGAAGCGCCGGGAGCGCGTTTTCTAGCGCTCGCCATGCGGCGCGTTGCCCTGCGCTGTCGCCGTCGAACGAGAAAACGACTTCATCGGCGATCCGAAGCAGTCGCTGCGTGTGCGCTTCGGTCGTTGCGGTACCAAGCGTTGCCACGACGTATTCCACGCCAAACTGCGCCAGCGCCACTACGTCCATGTAGCCTTCAACCACCAACACCCGGTTGACTTTTCGGATCGCGTTTTGTGCTTGAAACAGGCCGTAGAGTTCGCGTCCTTTCGAAAAGATCGGCGTTTCCGGCGAGTTCAGATATTTGGGGCCGCCACCGTCGTCTTTCGAACCGAGAATCCTTCCGCCAAAGCCAATCACTGCGCCCTGCTGATTGAGGATCGGGAACATCACACGCTCACGAAAACCGTCGTAGCGCTTGCCGCCGTCGCCCGTTTTGACGAGGCCGCCCGTTTCCAAAAGCTGGTTGTCAGCGTAGTCGTCGAACGCCTCAGCCAGTGGCTGCCAACCTGCGGGCGCCCAGCCCAAATGAAAGCGTTGTGCCACTTCGCCGCTCACGCCACGCTTCTTGAAATAGTTGATCGCGAGCTCGGATTGTTTGAGTTGCGATTTGTAAAACGTCGCGGCTTTGATCATCACATCGAAGAGCGGTCCGGCTTGTGGATCGGCTTTTCGATCATTGTCTCGGGGCACGGTTAAGCCGACGTTTTGCGCCAGCTCTTCAACCGCATCGGGAAAGCTTTTCCCCGCGTACTCCATCAAAAACTTGATGGCTGAACCATGCGCTCCGCAGCCAAAGCAATGATAGAACTGCTTGGTCGGGCTCACCGAAAACGAGGGCGATTTTTCCTTGTGAAACGGGCAACACGCTTGGTAGTTAGCGCCCGCTTTTTTAAGCGGCACCATGCGATCGATCACCTCGACCACGTCGACACGAGATAGGAGCTGTTGGATAAAGTCGTCAGGGATCACAGCGCTATTATCTCTGGCTCGCGGTCAAACATTTAGGAGTTCGCCATGATTGGATACGTCACACTCGGAACCAATGATCTGCCGCGAGCTGCGGCGTTTTACGACGAATTGCTCGGCACTCTCGGCGCTAAGCGAACGTGGGATTCAGCCGGCGGCATCGGCTGGGCCGCTCGAAACGGCATCACCTTGGCTGCGATGAAGCCGTTCGACGGAAATCCAGCCACCGTCGGCAACGGCGTGATGGTCGCGCTCGCCATGAAGAGCAAAGAAGAGGTCGACGCGTTTTACGCCAAAGCCATCAGCCTCGGCGCCAAGGACGAAGGCCCTGCCGGCCCACGAGGCACCGGGTTTTACGCGGGGTATTTTCGTGATTTGGACGGCAACAAACTGGCTGCATTTTTTATGGGATGAGGAGCGGTGCCGCCGAGTGTCTCCCTAGGTGAGAGGTGGAACTAAGACTGAGCGACAAAGGTTGATCTCCAAATCACCTTCCCCCTCTCCCCAACCTTCTCCCTCAAGGGGAGAGGGAGCTAGCGCGACTACTCGTAGCGTAAACACTCGACCGGCTGCAGTTTCGATGCGCGTCTGGCGGGATAGAACCCAAAAAACACGCCGACAACACAGCTAAACACCACGGCAATCACCACGGCCTTGAGGCCAATCATCATTTCGAATTTGCCGGTCGATGAAACGGCGCTCGCTACACCTGCTGAGAGCGCCACACCGATGATGCCGCTCACCACGCAAATCGCCACAGCTTCAATCAGGAATTGCCACAACACATCCGACGGGCGTGCGCCGATGGCCATGCGAATGCCGATTTCTCGTGTGCGCTCAGTGACCGAGACGAGCATGATGTTCATGATGCCGATGCCGCCAACCACCAATGACACCGCCCCGATGAACCCGAGCGCAATCGATAAGCCGGTTGCAATCGCTTCACCCGTTTTGGCAAATTCACCAAAGTTCACGACGCGAAAATCATCGACATCGTCGGCGCGAATGCGATGACGGTCGCGCATCAAATCCTTGATATCGGCGACCATGTCGTTTAAGCCTTCAGTCGTCTTCGACTGCACCACGACGTACTGCACCGAGCGGGGCGTTGCCGTTCGAACAAGCGTGACCCGCGCCGTTGAAATCGGAACCATCACCACTTCGCCGATGTCCCCTGAATCAAAACTTTGACCCTCATTGTCGAGCACGCCGATCACTTGAAAGCTTTGATTGTCGATACGGATGGTCTGCCCGATCGGATCGTTTTTGTAGAAGAGTTGTTCGGCAACTTTCTTGCCGAGCACCGCCACACGGGTCGCGCTGGCAACGTCAACCTCAGAGAGCCCGATGCCCTTGGCAAGCCGCAGGTTACGGATCACGAACGACGTCGGCGTGGTGCCCTGCACCTGCGTGTTGGTGTTGTCGTTGCCGTAAGAAATCTGCGAGTAGGTGGTGAGCATCGGTGCCGCGCCCTTTACGCTGGGCAAACGATTGATCGCTTCCGCGTCATCGAGGGTGATGGTTTGCACCGTGCCGGTTCGAAGCCGCGCGCCGACGGCTTTTCGAGAATCCGCTTGCACAATCACCAAATTGCTCCCGAGCACCGAGAGCTGCTTATCGATAAACGCTTTGATGCCATCACCTACTGCGAGCATGAGCACCACGCTCGCAATACCGATGATGATGCCGAGCATCGTTAGCATGGTTCGCAGCGGATTGGCGAGCATTGCTCGAAGCGCTTCGCTCAACACGTGAACGAGCTTCATAGCGCGGCCTCCGCAATCGTCGCGATGCTGTCGTCGGTTTTGAGTTGACGGAGGCCTTCGGTGGCGGGGCCGTCATAGAGCACCAACCCGTCTTTGAGGCGCACCAAGCGCTTAGCGTGCGCGGCAATATCGGGTTCGTGCGTCACCAAAATGATGCTCTGCCCGCGTTCGCGGTTGAGCTCGTTTAAGAGCGCCATGATGTCGTTGCTGGTGCGCGTATCCAAGTTGCCCGTGGGCTCGTCGGCAAGGATGAGTGGTGGGTCGGCTACCAGCGCCCGAGCGATGGCAACCCGTTGTTGCTGCCCGCCTGAGAGTTGATTGGGTTGTCGATTGGCGAGCTCACCGAGCCCGACCTTATCGAGCTGCGTTTGCGCGCGGTCGCGCGACGCTTTCCTTGAAACGCCCGCATAAATCAACGGCAGCGCCACGTTGTCCAAAATCGTCATTCGCTTCAACAAATTGAAGCTCTGGAACACGAATCCGATGGTGCGATTTCGAAGCGTTGCGAGCTCGGCGCGCGATTGTTTTTCAACGTCTACGCCCGCCAAACGATACGTGCCCGACGTCGGCGTATCGAGGCACCCCAAGATGTTCATGAGCGTTGATTTCCCAGAGCCCGATTGCCCCATCACCGCCATGAAATCGCCGCGCTGCATGTGTAGGTTGATGCCGTGAAGCACAGGCGTTTCTACGCGGTTCGAAAAGTAGCTTTTGCGAACATCGGTGATTTCCACCAACGCGCCTTCTGCGCGGCTACTCGCGATGGATACGTTCATTGCGGCGCTATTGCTTTGTTGGGTCGGCAAGCAGCGAGCGCACCACCACCTTGTCGCCCGGCGCGAGCGGGCCTTTGGTGATCTCAGTGAACTTGCTGTTGGCGACGCCGATGACCACGTCCACCGGTTTGGCTTCTTTGCCGTCCATCTTGTAGAGACGATACAAGCGCTCGCCTGATTTGGTACGAAGCCCTAGCTCATCGGTGCTGTCGGGCGCTTCGGCAACTTCCCTTTTCGCGGCGTCTTTGTTCGCACCCTTTGCAGCTGCTTCGCCGCGCATCTTTTTCTTGGTTGCATCCATCGCGATTTCAAAATCGCTTGGGCGGTAGCGAAGCGCGGCGGTGGGGACGCGAAGCGCTTCGGGTTTGTTGGCGGTGATGATTCGCACCTGTGCCGTGAGCCCCGGTTTCAACAGCTCGTCGGGATTATCAACATCAATTACCACGTTGTAGGTAACGACGTTTTGCACGACGTTGGGTGAGAGCCGAAACTGCCTAACTTTGCCCTCGAAATCGCGCTCTGGAAACGCGTCAACCACGAAGCGCACTGGCTGACCGTCTTTCAGTAAACCAACGTCTGCTTCCGACACATTAGTATCGATTTGCATCTTTTTCAGATCACGGGCGATTGTGAAAAGGTTAGGCGTTTGAAAACTCGCAGCAACTGTTTGCCCCAAGTCGGCGCTTCGTTTGATGATCACGCCGTCAATCGGTGAGCGGATGATGCTGTTGGCTAAATCGGCTTGGGCGCGCTCTATCTGTGCGTCGTTGACTTGCAGCTGCGATTTGGCGGCATCGAGCGCTTGGCGGGATTGTTCGAGCGTAGCGGCGGATAGAAAGCCTTGTGTGACGAGCTTGTTGTTTCTGGCGTGAGTGCTCTCGGCGAGCGTGAGTTGCGCTCGGGCCGCACCTTGCGCCGCTGTGGCTTGTTTGATCGTGGCCTGCAAAATCGTGGGATCGATTTTCAGCAGCACTTGGCCCTTTTTCACGCGGTCGTTGAAATCGGCATTGATTTCGCTCACGG
>JAAFHR010000251.1 GCA_013298455.1 Betaproteobacteria bacterium
GAGGAGACGTCTGCACAACCAGCGAATCGTCGTGAGCGCGCCCAGACGCGTCATTCCCGCCTTCGCGGGAATGACGAGAATGGAAGTTGAGCAGAGGTCTCAGGCAAGCGATTTATTGAAAACGCCCGAAAAGTAGTTGCAGCCCACGTTCTATCTGGCTTTGGCGGAAAAAGCCAATAGCTAGAAGCGCTAACCGATCAGCCGTGACAGCCGAACCGGCTTGTGCACTGCGTAGCCTTGCGCATAGTCGACGCCGAGCTCGATGAGTTTTTCGAGAATCGCAGGCGTTTCCACCCATTCGGCAACCACTTTCATACCCAGTGTGTGGGCGATGTCGGTCATCGATTTGACGATGGCCAGATCGCTCGGGTTATTCAAGATGTCTTTGACATAGCTGCCGTCGATCTTCAGCGTGTCGGTCGATAGCTGCTTGAGGTGGGCGTACGAGGTGTAGCCACTGCCGAAATCATCGAGCGAGAATTTGCAGCCATACCGACGAATCGAGCGAATGAATTGCTCGGCGGCGTCAAAGTTTCGAATCGCAGCGGTTTCGGTGATTTCAAAAATGACCTTGTTGGCTGGAAAGCCGCCCCGCGGCAGGACTTCGCGCAAATAAGCCATGATCGCTGGGTGACTTAACGAGGGCACGGATAAATTGATGGCCAGTCCGCCAATCGAATCCATGATCAGGCTGTTTTCTTCGATCCACGCGAAGCATTGCCGCAGCACCCACAGATCGATCTCGTGCGAACGACCTAAGCGCTCCATGGTCACGATGAAATCAAACGTCGACACCGGCGCGCCATCGAGCGGCTCGATACCCAAGAGCAGTTCGTAGTAGGGAAGCGCGGCCACATCTTGACCGATCGGCGTGACCATTTGCGCACGCATAAACAAGTCGTTGCCAGCGAGCAGGCCATCGACTCGGCCTGACCAGTTCATGAGTTTCTCTTCGCTTCGCGTGGCTTCGCTGTCGGCTTCGTAGCGCTGCAAACGGTTGCGCTCGATCGCCTTGGCGGCCAGACAGGCGGCGTCGGCGTGGCGGAGCACATCGGCGGCGTTACTGTGCTTCACGCCGAGCGTGGCAACGCCAACGTTGACGCCGATGCTGTAGCTGTGTTGTTGGAATTTGAAATGAAAATCCGCAAGGCTAGTGAGCGCGTTTTGCAATGATTTTTCGCCCGCTGCGGCCAAACAATCGGGCAGCAATACGGCCACCGTATCGTCACGCATGCTGCCGAACAATGCGTCGGTTGGGAGCTTCGCCTGAAGCTTCGCAACGAGCGCGGCCGTGAGCGATTCAATGGCTTCGCTACCGCAGGTTGCCGCGATCGTTCGGTACTGATCGAATTCAAAGACGCCGACGACATGCTGACGTCCCCCGCGCACATCGGCATCGAGGGAGTTGAGTCGCGCTTGAAATGCTTTTCTGGACAGCAGCCCCTGTTGGCTCGATTGCGTATGAACCTGTACCGACTCCGCGTACGCCGTACCCAAGAGCGCCGCTTCTGAGCGATCCAAGAGCAGCGTATCCAAGCTGTCTCGTGAGCGCAGCGTTTTGGCATCGATTTGCTGCTGAAACTGTGCGGCCGTGAGCTCGATCCGCTGCGTGGCGGAGCGATTCACCATTCCCACGTGTCCGGTGAGCGCGCTTTTCCAGATCACCTGCACGGGCGTGGCTCGGCCGCCCATGAGCAGATCAAACCAAGCGCCGAGTTGGCTGGCTTCAAACGCGTCTGCAGCAGGCGGCGACTTGGCGGTATCTGCGACAGACGGCGAGGCTGTTTCAGTGGACGACGCAACCGCTGCCTTGGCGGCTGGCTCTGGCGCGGCGGCCGAAGTAAAGACCGGCGAATCCACTGAATCGTCGATCGCCTCGGGCTCCCGATTCATCATCAAGCGCGTGAGCTCATCGGTGAGCCGTCGCGCGAGGTTTGGATCAGTGGCAGCGCCTGCGATGGCCTCGGAGAGTGCTACACAGAGCTCGCGACTGAGCGTGGTCGTGGCCAGATCGTTACTCGATTCACCACACACTGCAAACGCGCGCTCAAGCAAGTTCACCGACCCAACGAAGCGCTCATCCCTGTCGCCGAAGCGCACGTAGAGCATCACCAAATGCTGTCGCCAAAACTCATCGATCAGGCCGACCAATATGCGCGGTAAGCGTCGCCCTGAGAGCCGTTCGCGGAGCAGGTTGTCCACGTGTTGCCGCGCGGCGCGAATCCGATCCCGGCTCTCGAGCGCTTCGCACACTCGATCCACCCGCTCGCGACGCTCGCGGCGAACGCGCTCTAAGTCTTGCTCGAGGTTTCGGTGAACCACCGCGAAAATGTTTGGGTCGCGGTCCGCATGCTCGCAGATTCGATCCACCAGCGTGTCGAGTCCGCGACGCAGTTTTTCGTCTTCGAAGCGACCCGCGTCGTTGGCCCCGAGCGCGTACTGATCGATGAGATTGACGACCTTTCGCGCGGGATGCATCCCTAACGAGGGGAAATCATTGTCACGCAACGAGAGCTTTAGGAGCGTGCCTTCGAGCCGTTTCAGCAGCCGTTGCACGTCGCCATCGGCCACGATATCTTGGCTCGCCCGTTGAAAGAGCTTAGCGGTCGTCGCGAGCATCCGGTTGTGATCGCCGCCCAAGGTGCGCGGCGCTTGCCCCTTGGCGGTGGCTTGACGAATCTGATCGGCGATTCGGCTCACGGAGGCTTCATCAAACGGCTTACCTGTGCTCGGCGGCAGCGTATTGATCGCGTGAATGACCTCGGGCACGCTGGCGTCCAAGGGGCTCAGCTCAATGGCGCCGGCGAACCCTTCGATCGGCATCGACACGCTGGGCGCAAGCGCTCCGGGAATCGAAGCACCGCCCATCGATGGCTCCGAGATCGCCGCGCCCGGCGCGCCCGGCACGCTCGCGCCATCAATGAGCACCGAGCGCCCTTGCGACATCGCTTCAATCACGGCAAGCGCTCGCTGCGGCACTTGCTGATCGCCCGACCAGCGCGACTGACGCAGCGCGTCGATCACTCGCACCGCTTGATCGTCCGCCGCGAGTCCGTGCTGCGTGATGGCCTCTTTTGCCCGCTCGCGGGCCCTCGACGTTGAAGCAACGACCGGAAGCTCCGCCGGCGTCACCCCGGAGAGAATTTGGTTGAGCTCGGTGAAGAGCACCGGAATCCGGGTGGTTGCTGATTGCGAGATCGCTCCGAAGAGCACGCGAGATGCAGTGGATGCTAAGGTGACTGAACTCAGTGCATCAATGAGGGAGCGCAGCGTGCGCTCGATTCCGAATGGATTGTTTTTGGCGTTGACGCCCGCTGCGAGTTGTTGGTAGCGCGCAAGAAAGTACTGCTGCTGTTTGGCGAGCTGCTCGTCGAGCGATTTGATGATGCTGGTGAGCGAGAGGTAACTGTCGAGCTCATCGGTGTCCATCAATCGGAGCGAACCCACGTTGGCAGACGCGTCAAAGTTCAATAGCTCATGCTGCGGCCCAGCGAGCGCACGGCGAGCCGATTCTGCGCTGAATTGATTGACGATCGCGCTGTGTTGCTCGGTGAGCAAAACGCGAGCATCTTCATACTGGCGACGCACCGGCAGAAACGGCTCCGTGCCCTCGAGTGCGCCGAGCTCCTCAACGGCGCGCGCGATGCAATCATTCGCAAATGTTTTGGAAAATGCGGTGTAGGCCTTAATGCAGCGCTCAAGCAGTGCGCGGTTTGAATCGCCCGAGGCGACGGCGGGCTCGGATGCCAAGGGCTTACCGCGCGCTCGTCTCGTGAGCGAAGCATCGAGTTCCGGCGCGTTGAGCGCTGCATCGGTATTAACGCCGAATCTCGCTGCCCACGCGGCAGGCAGCCCATCAATTTGCACGCCCACGCCATCAACGAGCGCGTGGACAATCCGCACCTGAAGCGGGTCTATCGGCGCGTGAACGGCGCTCGGTTGCAGGTCGACACAGGCCTGCACGCCAATCCAGCCGCGCATGCGATCCGCGTCAGGCTTCGCGTCACTAAAGGTCAAAAACAGTCCGACGTCCGAAAAATCACGCACCACCACCGGAACGGACTCGGTGCCAACGATCAATTGCGCTAACTCATGGGCGGCCCGGCGCAGGCTACGGCGGCGTTCATCGAGTTGCAAAGAGAGTTCAGGAGCGTTCAAGGGCGAAGCAAAAGCAATGTCGACGATGAAGGAATGCGCTGAATAGTTGGGTACAGCATTGATCGCTGAGAATAGCGCAAATCGGTCGCGAGGAGCGTTATCCGAAACCCTTTTTGGTGCGCAGCATTGTCACGATCTGGGGCGTCACATTTCAGTCAGAGTTCGAATACGCGATTACAGCTTTATCTGTAAAACTCTTATTTATCTGGGGTTAAAGTGTTTTTCGATCATTTTCAAAAAAACAGCTTTCGGTGCTTAAGCCCAGAATTAGTCTAGTTTTTGGGCGGTAAGCTGGGAATTCAAACCAAATACGTTTGACACCTACGGACAACGCAGGCACGCAATGAGCGATTCGCGAGTTTGGTGCGCTTCTTTACGCGGCAGCGAGCAATGCCGTTTGCGGCAGTGCGCGGGGCAAACTCAGCGCGCTCCACTCCGCCGCCAATGCCTGCACCAGTTGATCCAACATCTCTGGCGTGTGCATGGGGCCCGGCGCGATGCGAATGCGCTCGGTGCCTCGGGAGACGGTTGGATAGTTGATCGGCTGCAAATAGATGCCGTGATGTTCGAGCAAACGATCAGTGAGCGTTTTCACTTTCACTGGATCGCCAACGAACACGGGCACGATGTGCGACACGCTGGGCATCACCGGCAAGCCTAGCGCAGTGAGCTTCGTTTTCAATGTGGCAACACGCTCGCGCTGCAAGCGCCGCTCGTCTTGCGAACTCATCAAGTGCGACACGCTAGCAATCGCGCCCGCAGCCAACACTGGTGCGAGCGATGTTGAAAAAATAAACGAAGCGCCGAAACTCCGAATGCAATCGATCACGCTCGCCGCGCCGGTCACGTAACCGCCTTGCATGCCAAATGCTTTGCCGAGCGTGCCTTGAATCACATCGATTTGATCGGCCACGCCGAGCTCTTGTGCCACGCCGCCGCCGCGATTGCCGTACATGCCCACCGCGTGAACTTCATCAAGGTAGGTCATCGCGCCGTAGCGTTTGGCGATTTTGGCAAACGCTTCAATAGGCGCGATGTTGCCGCTCATCGAATAGACGCTCTCAAACACCACGAGCTTGGGGCGATCCGGCGAAATGCTGGCGAGTTTAGCCTCAAGATCTCTCGGATCGTTGTGTGCAAACACCAGCTTGTCAGCGCCCGAGCGGCGGATGCCTTCGATCATGGAATTGTGATTGTCGCCGTCTGACAAGACGACTATCCCCGGCAGCGCTGAGCCGAGCACCGAAAG
>JAAFHR010000252.1 GCA_013298455.1 Betaproteobacteria bacterium
GTGAAAAGGCGCTGAAGGACCTTGAGGCTGCGGCAAAGGCGATGGAAGTCGCTGGCAAAAAGGCTGAATCAGCTGCGCAGAAAGGCGGCGCTGATCTGGGCGCAGCGCTGGGCGATGTGATGAAGGCCATGGGGGGGATGGCGGGTGCGGCGGGCGGCGTGGTCGGCTCGGGGAGCTTCGAACCGATTGATTTTCGAAAGTTGAAAGAGGTGCTGCCTCAGGAGTTGGCCGGTTTTGACAAAGGCGATGCGAGTGGCGAGAAAAACAACGCTTTCGGGATCGCGATTTCGGTGGCGAAGCAGTCGTTCAAATCTGCCGATGGCAAGCAGCGCGTTCGCTTCGAAGTCACCGATCCGGGATCGCTCGCGGGGCCGTTTGCGTTGGCCAATGCTTGGATGAACATTGACGTCGACAAAGAGTCGTCAAGCGGCTACGAAAAAACGTCAACCGTTGGCGGTCGCAAGTTGCATGAAAAATGGCAAAACGCCAGCAAGCACGGCGAAGCGACGCTTGTCGTCGGCAACCGTTTCCTCGTTGAGGTTGACGCCCACGGCATTGAGATGAAAGACGTGAAGGCGCTGCTGGCTAAGATCGACGTGGCGAAGCTTGAAGCGATGAAGGGCGAAGGCAAGAAGAGTTAACGCACCTGCAACGACTGTAGGAGCGGCTTGCCGCGAATGGATATGTTCAACGCGGTGGTGATGGACTTTGGGCGAGGGATCGCGGTGGAACCGCTCCTACAAACTGAACTGCTCGCGGTGGAACCGCTCCTACAAATTGAACTGTAGGAGCGGTTCTACCGCGATGGTTGCAACCCGCAGCTAACGCTCCCGGGGGAAGATTCGCGGCAAGCCGCTCCTACAAAAGGCTCTGCTGCTAACTTCCAATATTCGCCGTCGCCATCAAATCTTCAAGTAAGGCTACCGATACCGCGCCCGACACCGAATAGGGATCGAGCACAGCGCGCGACGAATGCTTGAGCAAAATCGCCATGTTCACACGATCAAAGCTCACTTTGCCCATCGACCAACTGGCGAACTTCCGCTCGGTGACCTCGGTGAAATGAAGCAGCTGAATGTCGTGGTGACGCGGGTCTTTGATGATGCGGTTATAGGTTTCGTTGACCTCGCGGCGGCCGCCTTCGAGCATTTGCAAAAACACACTGCCGTTGGTGCAGAGTACGCCCGTGATGCCGTTGGGTGGATTATTTTTTCGAGACGAACCCAGAATGGCCTCAAGCGCAGCGGGTGAGAGCATTTCCGTGGAGCGGCTGGTGTAGACGAGACGAATGAGCATGACAAATTTCTTTTAGGATTTTCGGTTGTCGACGAGTGCCAAAAACTCTCGGCGCAGGTTGGGGTCTTTCAAGAACGAACCACGCATCACGCTGTTGATCATTTTCGAATCCATGTCCTTCACGCCACGCCAGTGCATGCAGAAGTGATCGGCTTCCATCACCAGCGCCAAGCCGTCGGGCTGAATTTTTTCCTGCAACAAGTTTGCAAGCATCGTCACGGCTTCTTCTTGAATCTGCGGACGGCTCATCACCCATTCAGCCAGTCGCGCGTACTTCGATAAGCCGATCAAATTCGAATGCTGATTGGGCATCACGCCGATCCACACGCGTCCCATGATCGGGCACAAATGGTGCGAGCAGGCCGAACGAATCGTTATCGGCCCCACGATCATCAGCTCATTGAGGTGCTCAACATTGGGAAATTCAGTGACGCTCGGCTGCGCCACGTAACGCCCACGAAAGATTTCGTTGAGATACATCTTGGCGACGCGTTTGGCCGTGTCGTGCGTGTTGTGGTCGCTGTCGGTGTCGATCACCATGCTCTTCAACACTTCGCGGAGCTTAGCTTCGACTTCGCCCTGAATTTCAGCAACTTCACCTTCACGAATGAATTCGCTGATGTTGTCGTTGGCGTGAAAGCGTTTGCCGGAGGCTTTAATGCGGGCGCGAACGCGATCGCTCGCCGGAAGTTTTGCATCAACCGCTGACGAATCCGCAGGCTCGTTGGGGTGGGAGGAGGGAGCGGTATTTTTCAAGTTCATCCGTGGTTACTGCTGTTGCTCCAAGGTGGAGGCGCGGAGAGAGAACACAAGCAGAAGTTTACTCGACGCGCTTCTCAGCAACCAACCCAATCCCCGCTGCACAAATCTTGGGCGCAATTGCCAATGCTGTGATTATTGACAGTATCCACTGCAACGCTGGATAATGCCGCATGCGCGTCACTTATCCCAATTCCCCCTACGTTCTCGAACAACCGTTTTCTCCGGCGGGCGACCAACCCACGGCGATTGCTACGTTGGTCGATGGTATCGATTCGGGCTTGCAGTTTCAAACGCTCCTGGGCGTCACAGGCTCAGGCAAAACCTTTACGATGGCCAACGTGATTGCGCAGACCGGGCGGCCCGCGATTGTGATGGCGCCGAATAAAACGCTAGCGGCGCAGCTGTACTCGGAATTTCGCGAGTTTTTTCCTGAAAACGCGGTCGAGTATTTCGTGTCGTACTACGATTACTATCAGCCGGAAGCCTACGTGCCGTCCCGCGATTTGTTTATCGAAAAAGACAGTGCGGTGAATGAGCACATCGAGCAGATGCGGCTCTCAGCGACCAAGAGCTTGATGGAGCGACGCGACTGCATCGTAGTGGCCTCGGTGTCGTGTATCTACGGTATCGGCGATCCCGTCGATTACCACTCCATGATTTTGCATTTGCGTGAGGGCGATAAGCTCGACCAACGCGCGGCCATTCGCCGGTTGACCGAAATGCAATACGATCGTAACGACATCGAGTTCGCGCGCGGTCGCTTTCGTTTGCGCGGTGAAGTGCTCGATATTTTTCCGGCCGAACATGCGGAAACGGCAGTGCGCGTCACGTTTTTCGACGACGAAATCGAGATGATGCAGCTCTTCGATCCACTCACCGGTCACATCAAGCAAAAGATCAATCGCTTTACAGTGTTTCCAGGGTCGCACTATGCGAGCCCGCGCTCGAACGTGCTCCGAGCTACCGAGCTCATCAAAGAAGAGCTTCGAGAGCGAAAGGATTTTTTCGTCGGCGAGATGAAGCTCTTGGAAGCGCAGCGCATTGAGCAGCGCACTCGATTCGATTTGGAAATGATGACCGAAATCGGCTTCTGCAAAGGCATTGAAAACTATTCCCGCCACATGAGCGGGCGGCAAGCGGGCGAGCCACCGCCAACGCTGATCGATTATTTGCCGCGTGATTCGTTGATGTTTATCGATGAATCGCATGTGACCGTGAGTCAGGTCGGCGGCATGTATCACGGTGATCGCTCGCGCAAAGAAAATTTGGTGAATTACGGTTTTCGTCTGCCGAGCGCGCTTGACAACCGACCGCTCAAATTTGAAGAGTTTGAAAAACTCATGCCGCAAACGATCTTCGTTTCGGCCACACCCGCGAAATACGAGCAAGAGCATGCCGATCAAGTGGCGGAGCAGTTAGTGCGCCCCACCGGGCTCGTCGACCCAACGATCATCGTTCGACCCGCTGGCACGCAGGTAGATGATTTGCTGGCTGAGGCACGACTGCGGCAGGCGAAAGACGAGCGCGTTTTGGTGACCACACTCACTAAACGAATGGCTGAGGATTTAACTGATTACGTCAACGAAAACGGTCTCAAAGCTCGGTATTTGCACAGCGACATCGACACGGTTGAACGCGTAGAAATCATTCGCGATTTGCGTCTGGGTGAATTTGATGTGCTCGTTGGCATCAACTTGCTTCGCGAAGGGTTGGACATTCCCGAGGTATCGCTCGTGGCGATTCTGGACGCGGACAAAGAAGGTTTTTTGCGCTCAGAGCGCTCACTCATCCAAACCATTGGGCGTGCCGCACGGCATCTCAACGGCACCGCCATTTTGTACGCCGATCGAATGACCGATTCGATGACCAAAGCGATCGGCGAGACCGAGCGGCGTCGCAACAAACAGCTCGCATTCAACCTAGCCAATGGCATCACGCCGATCGGTGTGCATAAAGTCATTAAAGACATCATCGACGGCGTGTACGATCCCGAAGAAGAAAAACGGCTCCAAGTCGATGCGAAATCGAAGGGTGAATTCGCTGCGATGGACGGCAAAACGCAAGAGAAAACGCTCAAGCTCTTGGAGAAATCGATGTTGGATGCGGCGAGAAATCTTGAATTTGAAAAGGCTGCTGAACTTCGCGATCAGCTCACGCGCCTTAAGGCGCAAATGTTTGGCGTGGGGCAGGTGGGCGCGTGAAATTGCGGTTCCAACCGGTCACCCTGATGCGAAAATAGCGCTATGGAATTCGCTGCCTACCTGAAATCATTTCTCGGCTTGATCGCCATCGTTGACCCGCTCATCGCGGTGCCGATGTTTATTGCGCTCACGCCGACTGCGTCGGCACAAGATCGAAAACGCATTGCGCGAATCGCCGCCATCGCGGTGTTTTGCGTGTTGGGTATCAGCCTGATTGCTGGCGGGCCGTTGCTTGATTTTTTTGGAATTTCGCTGTCCGCGTTTAAGGTGGCGGGTGCGCTACTGTTGCTGCTCTCTGCAATGGATAGCTTTAACGCCGCGCCGGGTCGGCAGCGTCAAACGCCTGAGGAAGAGGCTGAGGCAATGAGTAAGCATGCGGTTGCCGTCGTGCCCATTGCGACACCGTTGCTCGCCGGACCGGGCGCCATTTCGATGGTCATCGTGTTTGGACAATCTCATCCCGGCATCGCAAAAATCGGGCAGATTGGTCACATTGGTGCGATGCTTTGCGTGATTCTCGTGGTCGCCCTGTTGACATGGATCACGCTCCGGGCCGCACAAAAAATCGCCAACCGTATTGGCATTACCGGTATGAATGTGGCAACCCGCGTGGGCGGTTTGATTACAGCCGCGCTCGCCGTCGAGATTCTCGCGTCGGGGCTCAACGGGTTGTTTCCGGGGTTGAAGACTTAGCCCAATACTGTTCGCTGGAGAATTTTTAGCCACAGATTTCACAGACTGCACAGATGAGCGCCAACGCAGCCATGAAAAATCTGCGTAATCTGTGGCAAAAAACACCGAATGCAGAGTCATAAGTGAACAGTGTTGAGACTTAGCCCCAAGTCATTAAGCGGCGTACATGTGGGCGACGACTCGGCGTCGCTTGGCCACCGTGAAGCGCGTCCCGAACAGCACCCTTCGAAGATCGCGACCAGGCTTCAATACCGTTCGCCCTGAGCCTGTCGAAGGAGTGGTGACGTCCCGCCGCAGCTTCGGCAAGCTCCCAAGAAACAGCTTTTTGGTTACATAAATTCAATGAGTTAAGAATCGACGATTTGCAAAATTCGGTTGCAATGACGTGTCAAACGGCTCCCCTCTCCCCCGGAGGGAGAGGGGTTGGGGGAGAGGGGGCGGTGGCGATGGCGCA
>JAAFHR010000253.1 GCA_013298455.1 Betaproteobacteria bacterium
TTTTGCGTAGCGCATCCCGAAGGCGACGTGACCATCGAAGCGCGTGATGTGCGAACGTCGAGCGACGTCATCATCAAAACCTTGCCCTGCCGCATCGAATCGCTGGATCGAGCAGCCGACGATGTGATGATCGTTCGCTTCAAACTCCCATCGAGCGAAACACTCAAGTTTCAAGCCGGTCAGTACGTAGATTTCTTGCTCAAAGACGGCAAGCGTCGCAGCTTTTCGATGGCCTGCCCGCCGCATCGGAGCGAGCTGATCGAGCTGCATATTCGGCACACGCCGGGCGGCTTGTTTACGGATCGTTTGTTTGGTGTGGGCGCAGCGCCCATTAAGGTGCGAGACATCTTGCGCTTCGAAGGCCCGCATGGCTCGTTTTTTCTGCGTGAAGATTCGGCGAAGCCGATCATTTTTGTGGCGAGCGGCACCGGCTTTGCACCGATCAAAGCCATCATCGAGCACGCGTTTCACAAAGGTTTCACCAGACCGATGACGCTCTATTGGGGTGGCCGCCGACCGAAAGATTTGTACCTTCACTCGCTCGCAGAAACGTGGGCGCAGACGCATCCGAGTCAGTTTCGCTACATCCCCGTGGTGAGCGATGCCACGCTCGACGACGCATGGCGCGGCCGCACAGGATTCGTTCATCGCGCGGTCATGCAGGATTTTCCCGACCTGTCGCAACATCAGGTCTATGCTTGTGGCGCACCCATCGTGATCGATTCAGCGCGGGCTGATTTTGTTTCGCAATGCGGGCTACCAGAAGCGGAATTTTTTGCAGATAGCTTTACGCTGGCTCAGACGTGAGGAGGTGTCGCGATGGAGTTTTGGATTGATAATCGTTTTGGATTCTTTGACCCCTTTAATGTCCGAATGATCAACCCGACCCTTTAATGTCCCGCGATCGGGCTTGACGCCTTTGGAAATCCAATCCTCGCCCTTTTATGCTCAATTAGTCGCGGCGCTGGAGGCACGATATGCCGTTTCTCCCGACGCTTGCATCGGCGGTGGTCCCTTTTTTAGGTCAACGATAAGTGTGTGCAGGCTCAAACCCATTTGCGCTATGCGAACGGCAATCAGCAAGCCGCCACTCGTAAGGAGCGCCAGTAGTTGAGCAACAATCGACAGCACAGCAAACCCCAGATTCCACCAGCTTTCCTGTGTAGCTTGATACGCGGTCTTAAGCATCGCCCAAGCGAGACTCACCAGTGCTTTTCGGTCCCACGCAAGCTTTACCCAGGCTTTCATGCAGGCGAGCGCGTTGGCAGTCGGGCCGCCGATTCCGTTGCCCGTAAACTTGGCTAAGTAAGCTGCGAATTCGTCTGCGAGCGCTTGGAGCGGGCCGACCATACCCGCCGCTTGCGCCGCGCTGGTCACGATGCCAAACATGGCCATCACTAAAAAACAAACGTCAAGCGCAATTCTCATCCAGTATTCCTGCTGCGGCGTGAGCAGCACCTCAAGGCGGTGCACTTCATGGCCACCCTGATCGTCGTAAAAGTGGAAGGCAGTTTTGCCTCCTTCGTCGCGAATTTCGAAACGTGCGGCGGTGTATCCCGTTGCTGCGTGGTCTTCGCCGATGCGAATATTGCGCAAAAATTCCTCACGCAAGAGGTTCGCCTGGCGCTGCGGCAAACCGTTGAGATAGGGTTCGAAGGCCATCAACGTTTCCTTTTGAACGTCTGAGAGGGCGTTGAGATCAACTGGCGTTTTTGTGTCCACGCCGCTTCTCGCCGATAAGGCCTTCAGCCGGGCGGAATTGCCAAATTGCGGAAGGTTCGACGGGGCGCCACCATTCAGATCACGGCCTGGTGCCAGCACTTGAGTGCCGACAATCGACTTGGCAGACATCGCGGGTTGTGCGGTATCCGACGCAGGCATGGCTTGAATCAGCGCCTGCATCTCCGGATCCATCCCGAGCGGGAAGGCAGCGTCGTCGTGCGACACGGCCTGCTTGTGGCCCGTGCCGAGCGCACTTATCATCGGCTGACTGATCGCGCTATCGGCGATGAATGCGTTGGTCGCCGCCAGGGCGCGACCGCTCACGGCGTCGCTGATGTCATATTCAAAATCACACAGCGTCACCAAACCAGGTGCGCCCCAAGGATCAGTGCCACGCCAATAGTCCTGAATTTGGCCTTGCGTTAACGCGACGTTCCAAATTGATAAGCCCTGCATCTCGCCCGGAAAGTCGCTTTTGCCAAACGCTAAGCCTGCCCGTGTAATTGGCGTGACGATGGGCTGCAACGTGGCGGCTGGCGCGGCCTGTTGGTAAACCACAGCCCCATTGACGTAGACGAAGAAAGTGGTACCGTCATACGTGATCGCAAAGTGAGAGTAGCGATCAGGTTCGATCTTGACGCTTTGAAGCAACCCCGGCCTGCGGCCAACTACCAACTGGCCTAGACCAACAATGGCGACGGCAAAAAAGTCAGTCAGCGCGCTATCGCTAGACTTGGACTTAAGCATCTGCAGCACGTTGTAGTTGTCTGCGGGTGAAACGTAGGCCCAACTCATCACGGTAAATGGCGCCGGGCCACCCACGGCAATGTGGGTCGTGCCGTTGCTATCGAGCAGCACTTGGCTGTTGTTTTGCAGCGCAAGCCTGGGTACAAAAATGGGGCCAGCCGTCATTTGGATGGGCACTTTTTTGCCAGACACATCGCCGTTCGGCCAGCCAGTGAAGTCAAACGCCGCAGCCAGGGTTGCGGCGGCATCGCTGTTTGGCAAAGGCGGCCCGAGTTCGGGCACGCTCACTAACGCCGTCGACAAGGCGGTTTCCCAAATGGACCACGATGCAAACTGCAGCAGTGCCTCATTGCCGTTCGCGCTTGGCTCGCCGATCACGCAGACACCCTGCGTTAACGATGCCGAGGTGTTTACCTGATTGCTCGCCACCTCAATCCCGTCTAGAAATAGCTGTAACGTGCCGCCCGCCGTGGCCTGGTTCGTTTGTTGATAAGTCACCGATGCGTAGTGCCATTCGCTATCGGGAATTGCAGTTGCCGACATCACCGCGCCTGCCATGCCCGACGATTCAAACCCTGCAACCAGTACGCCATGGTCGTTGATTGACAGGCGGAACTGATTTGTCGCTAAAAAGAGCGTAGGCCCCGAGCCAAAATTTGGAAAACTGGTTACTCGGAACCATCCACCAAGCGCGAACTCCGACATGGAGCCATCGGTATATTGACCCGAAAAATTGACGGGTAAAGGTGCCGCAATGGTGGCTGCGCTCGGATGGGCGGTGCTGCCCTGAATGGTCGAATAGGCAAGCTGCGTGGGCATGAAAAGCACTCCTGATGCGAGGTTACTGGGGGATCAGGACACAGTAACCCCCTCCCGCGCCCCGAGAGCGAGTCTAGACCGCCGAAAGCGACAATTGTGAAAATATCAACGGTTAGCGGCGTGCATCGCAAAAAGCCCTCGACGTTCGAACCCGCTGCGGAGAGAAGGAATCAAAGGGAGGTGGTGTCAAAACACTCTTGCCACCCACGAACTGCCAATACGACAGCTTCGATTGAGATTGAACCTGACTCGTTTTAAGCTTAAAAAAAACCGATGGCGAATCAGGTTGTTTTTTCGCGTGAGCAAACCGTCCAGCTAGCCCGCGTGGCAGCGGTGCAGCGGATACTGGTACAGCCTGCCGATGCCTGCGAGCAGCGACTAAGGCGGCGTTAGCCGCCCGATGGCAGTTTCAATCTGCGCTGCCGTTGCCGCCCCCGCAGCGGCTCCTGCGATCAGCGTCGCTCCGCGCAAGCCAAGCATGTAGCGCAAAATCAGCAGACCGTCGCTTGCGGCGCGGGGGACGCCGTCGCCATCCACATCCAGCAGCGGCGCAATACTCGTCAAATGGGCAATCGCCAGCGTTGGCGTGCGCCCCGGCGTCGCCGAGAAGGCGCCACTGGTCACTGCGCTTCCTTGGTAGCCGAGCAAAAAGCGAATCACCATCATCCCGTCAGTCGCGGCGTCGTACTTGGTCGGCGCGCCACTGGCATCAATATCGAGCAGTGCGGGGCCAACGTTAATGGTTATCGACTGAGATTGCTGGGCGGCAGGTGCAAAGCTTGCGTTACCGCTCTGGTTTGCAGTGATAAGACAAGTGCCTGGCGATGACGCTGTCAACACGTTTCCCGCAAGGGAGCATGGGCCTGATGAAACGGCGTATGCCACCGTCAGTCCTGAGCTTGCCGTTGCCGCCAGGGTCGCCGTTCCCTGGTACCAAGAGAACGGTGTGACGGCCGGAAAGGTGATGGTCTGAGTTCGAATCACGGTCACGACGTCGGCGTTGCTACCGACCGGGCCAGACACGCTTCCGCCTCCGTTCACTGTGGCGGTGTTGGTGACCGATGCGGGTGAGTTCGCCGCAACATTGACCGTCAGCGCGAGCGTGGCAAACGAAGCGCCGCCAGCAACCGCCGATGAATTGGTGCAGGAAACATTCGCCGTACTGATACCGTTGCAGCTCCATCCGGCCCCACTGAACGAGGCCAATGTGTAGCCCGCCGGCAGCGTATCGGTCACCGTGGTCGTTCCTGAGGTGACGCCCGCTGCGGGCGCTGTGTTGCTCACATTGATGTTCCACACACCCGGCTGGCCCTGGGTGAAATTGCCGGTATGGCTCTTTGTCACCGCAAGCACGGGGCTTGGGCTGACCGTGAAATTCAGGCACCAGCTTCCGACCGACCCGGTGTTACCACCATCGACTGAGTTGATGGCATACAAGCGCCAGTTGCCGTTAGGGCTGCCCCCGCCAAAGGTCGTGGCGAACGTGGCCGTTCCCAATCCATTCCCTGCAGGGAAAAAATATCCTGTGGTCGGCGCGGGCAGCGGATTGAACAACGCTGCCAAATTTCGACTCGCGTAGGCGGCCGGATCCTGGGACGTACTGCTGTTGTAGTCGGCGGGCTTGAAGGTGCCGCTCGTAGCCGCACTGCTCGCAGGAATGAATGCCCCACCGGCATCCGACAGCACTAAATTAACCGGCCCAAAGTTCGTGCCCCGAAAAGCATTGGCCATCATCATGTACGGCTTGCCGGAGGGCGACACGAGCAACATGCTGGCGAGCGTGCCGAAGGTGTGGCTAAAGCTGTTCAGCGAGACCGTGAGCCCGGAAATGACGCCACCAAATGCGTTGCTGCCTGTCGGGCTGCCATTGCCCGTGACGTAAATGTTGGATGGAAACACGCGTGGCGTGCCTGCGCCGGGTAGCGCGATGCTGCCGTTGTTGCAGAACTGGCCACCCGTGGATGTGACGCCACTCAATGTCGAACGGTTGTTGACCATGACAAACGAGTTGCCCGTTGTGCTACTCGTCGCAAACCCCGCGGTGCCTGTGTAGGTTGCCTGAATGTTATGAACACCTTCGCTGGCGAAGGTGGCGTTGCAAGTTGCAACGCCT
>JAAFHR010000254.1 GCA_013298455.1 Betaproteobacteria bacterium
GCGAGGGCGTTGTAAGTTCCCCGCTTGGTGGCTACTTCGGCGCAGGTCTTTGCGGAACAAGTGCCGGCCCGATTCCTGATCAGTGTGACTTTTCGCCCGCGGCGGGCGCGACCTTTACGATCACAGCGACAAGTAATTCTGGCCACACTTTCATCGGTTGGCAGGGAGGCTGCGCAGGCACCGTCAACACTTGCCAACTAACCATGCCGTCGAATTCGTCGCTGGCGGTGCAGGCGTTTTTTGCGCCAAACACCACGTTGCCGCTTACGCTTGATGTGGACGGAGACGGCAAGGTGAATGCCGCTACTGACGGTCAACTGATCCAGCGCTTCGCAGCGCGGCAACACGACAGCACGCTCGTCAACGCAGCGCTAGGGTTATCTCCCTCGCGCAGCAATGCTCAGGGTATTGAAGATCGACTGCGATTGATGATGCCACTGCTCGACGTAGACCAAAATGGAGCGGTCGAGCCGACAACCGACGGTGTCATCATCGTTCGATACCTGCTGGGCATTCGCGGCGCGGCGCTCACAACAAGCGCCATCGGTGCCAGTGCGCGGCGAGGCGATCCCTCGCTGATCGCTCAGCAGCTTCAAGCCCTGATCCCCTAATCCGAACCGTTATCCCAGAGGTTCCCGAGCATCGCCGCCATGTCCGACCTCCTAATCTCTGAACAAAACGGCCTGCGAACCCTTCACTTTGGCTCCGAATGGGTGCAAGGCAGCATGCGCATTTCGAAGCCTGCTGAATTGACTTTGGGGTATGCGCAGGAGATGACAGCGCCGCTTTTGTTTGTGCCGCCAGCGCGAACGATCTATGTGGCGGGGTTGGGGGTGGGGGCGCTGCCGCGCTGGGCGTTGGCGCATATGGGGGAGTCGCTGAAACGGCTTGATATTGTTGAGCTTCGGGCCGATGTGATTTCGCTCGCGGTGCAGACATTTCCGCTGCCGCTCGATGGTTCGCGTGTGAAGCTCACCTTGGGCGATGCGGCGGCAGAGATTGCCGCACGCGGCTCAGCAACGCTCGATTGGGTGTGGGTGGATTGCTACGACGGGCGCGGTCGGGTGGGAGCGCTTGAATCGACTGAGTTTTATGCTGAGGCGCATCGTGCGCTTCGGAAAAACGGTGTGTTCGTGGCGAATATGTGGAGCAATGTGCCGCGCTATGCAGCGGGGCTCAAGCGCCTCTCAAAGCTCTTCGGTAACAACATTCTCTTGCTGCCCTCGGTCGCCACGGAAAACGTGATCGTAATCGCTTCGAAAACGCAGTTTCCGTCACTCGAAACTTCCGAGATGAAACAGCACGCCAAGGCATTGACGCAACGATTTAAGATGCCGTTTAATCGATGGATTGAGCGCATCGCGCCGGTAACCACAGTCATTTAGATCGATGTATCGAACACAAAGCCGTCGGACGTTTCTTGCGAGTATGGCCTGCGCCCCCTCGCTTTCATTTCTGGGCGGCTGCGTGAACGCACCATCGCGACCACAGGTCAATGTGGGGCGTTTGGAGCGGCTGACCATCGCTTCCCGGTTCGTTGAATCACGCCCGATTGATGTGTGGCTGCCGCCCGATTTCAAAGCCGATGGCAGCCACGCTGTGCTCTACATGCATGATGGCCAAATGCTGTTCGACGCGTCGACCACTTGGAACAAAAAAGCGTGGAACGCGCACCTGATTGCCGAAAGATTGATCCGCGCGTCTGCGGTGCGTCCGTTCATCATCGTAGGCATTTGGAACATCCCCGAAAAACGGCGCGCGGAGTATTTTCCCAACGCAATGTGGCCGCGTTTACGCGAGGGAGCGGCCCGCCAATATTTGGTCAATAACGGTCTGGCAGAAGGGCCATCGGCTGACGCGTATCTGCGCCACTTAGTTGAAGAGATCAGGCCCGAAATCGAGTCACGATTTCGCGTTTCGCGTCGACGAGACGACAGGTTGATCGCGGGTTCAAGTCGCGGCGGCGTGGTTTCACTCTACGGACTCTGTGAGTACTCTGAGTTGTTCGCGGGTGCCGCCTGCATGTCAACTCATTGGATCGGTAGCTTCGATAAAAACGCCGAAGCGACAGACGCCGCGTTGAGCTACCTAGCCGAGCGTCTACCTTTGCCAGAAAAAGTCCGGCTCTACATGGATCGTGGTACGGTCGGACTTGACGCGAAATACGACGAGGCCCAAACGGCGGTCGATGCCCTGCTCAAAGCCAAGGGCTTTCAACCGCCGCGATTTGATTCGCGAGTGTTTCAAGGCGCGGAACACGACGAAGTTTCGTGGTCTGCCCGTTTCGACATCGCGCTCAAGCACTTGCTGACGTAGCTCACCAAACTGCATGCGGCGTTTGCGGAACGAGCCTGTCACGGCCTTGCCTTTCGATGCGCCGACGTCTCTGCTCTATGCACTAAACGCGCGATTGACCGAGCGACTAGATCACGTTAGGCCGTTCCCGGCACCGCGTTAACTTGGGCAAACTGAAACTCGCGTCCTGGTGCGCTCGCCAACAGCGCTCGCGTGTACTCATGCTGAGGTGCGACGAATACATCGCGCGTTGCGCCCTGCTCCACCACGTTGCCTTTGCTCATTACGAGTATGCGATCACAGATTTGTGCAGCCACTCGCAGATCGTGGGTGATGAAAACAATCGCGAGCTTTAAGCGCTGCTGGATTTCTTCGAGGAGCTCAAGCACTTGCGCTTGCACGGAAACGTCGAGCGCGGAAACCGCTTCGTCACAAATCAAGACGTCGGGCTCCAACGCAAGCGCTCTGGCGATACTGATGCGTTGACGCTGACCGCCGGAAAATTCGTTCGGGTAGCGTGAGAGCACATCGGGTGACAGGCGCACGAGGCGCATTAAATCCTCCGCACGCTTCACTGCCACATCGCGTGAAACGCCAAAATTCAACGGCCCCTCGATGATGGCATCGCCCACGCGCTGCCTTGGGTCGAGCGAACGATACGGATCCTGAAAAATGATTTGAATGCGCTTTCGAGCTTGCTTCAACTGGCCTCGATCACCCAAATCTAGGCGCGTTTCGCCCAGATGCATTTCGCCTTTTGTGGGATCAATCAAACGCGTGATGCAGCGCGCAACGGTGCTCTTTCCCGAGCCCGATTCGCCCACAATACCGACCGTTTCACCGGGGCGCACATCGAAACTCACTACGTTCGCAGCGCGGGTTTCGCGTTTCGCTTGAAACCAACCACCGCTCGTGTAAGTCTTGCACAGTGAATTCACCGACAAGGCTGCTGCGCCGCTAAATTGCTGACGTGCCTCTGGCGGCGTAATCGACGGCACGGATGCGATGAGCATCTTGGTGTAGTCCTCACGTGGCTGAGTGAGCACTTGAATTTTGCTGCCCGCCTCCACTTGCTTGCCGTGCTGCAACACCACGACTCGGTCTGCAATTTCGGCGACCACGCCCATGTCATGCGTGATGAAGAGCACCGCTGTGCCGCGCTCGCGTTGCAACGTTTTGATGAGTGAAAGCACTTCGGCTTGCGTCGTGACATCAAGCGCGGTCGTGGGTTCGTCGGCGATGATGAGCTTGGGCTCAAGAATCAACGCCATCGCGATCATGATGCGCTGACGTTGACCGCCGGAGAGTTGATGCGGGTAGCTGGCGTAAATGCGCTCAGGCTCTGGCAGTGTGACCGCGTTAAACATCGCAATCGTTTTGGTTTTGCGCGCGGCGGCATCAAGCTTTGTGTGTTCCGCTAGCAATTCATCGAGCTGATCGCCACAGGTCATCACGGGATTCAAAGCCGTCATCGGCTCCTGAAAAATCATCGCCACGTCATCGCCGCGTTTGGCTCGAAGCGCTTCGGGTGAGAGTGCAAGCAGGTTTTCGCCATCGAGCAAAATTTCGCCAGCGCTCACACGAACGTTGTGCGGCAGCAATCCCATCACCGAAAACGAAATGATCGATTTGCCCGAACCGGATTCTCCGAGCAAACACAAAATCTCTCCGGCGTTCACATCAAAGCTGATGCGCTCGGCAGCAAACGGACGATCCGCGCCGCTGGGAAGCGAAATCGTCAGATCGCGCACTGAGAGCACGGCGCTCATCGCTTCTCTCCGCGCTTGTTGAACTTTGGATCGAGGGTATCTCGGAGTCCGTCACCCAACACGTTGACGGCAAGCACCGTGAACGCGAGAAAAATCCCCGGAAACCACATGTTGTGTGGCGCTGAGGAAAACACCACCCGGGCCTCAGCCATGATGTTGCCCCACGTTGGAATATCGCTCGGCAAACCCAATCCCAAAAAGCTCAAAATCGCTTCGATCAGAATCGCCGATGCGCACACGTAAGTGCCCTGTACAACCATCGGCGCGATGGAATTTGGGAGCACGTGTTTGAGCAGAATTTTCCATGTTGGTGTGCCGACAGACACAGCCGCCTCGATGTAGGGCTCTTCGCGAATCGTTAGCACCAAGGAGCGCACGAGCCTCGTGACGCGCGGAATTTCTGGCACTGCAATAGCGATGATCACCGTGGTGAGCGACGCGCCCCACGCGGCCACCAACGCAATCGCGAGCAGGATGCCCGGAATGGCCATCATGCCGTCCATCACTCGCATCAAAACGCCATCAACGCGCCGGAGATAACCTGCGAGCAAGCCTAGCAGCGTGCCCAACGCAAGTGAGACGACGGCCACACAAACGCCGACGGTCAACGACACCCGTGCTCCGTACATCACGCGGCTGTAGACATCGCGACCGAAGCTATCCGTTCCCATCAAGAGTTTTCGTGGTGCGGTTTGGTTGTCTGGCCCCGTCCAGTCGACGACTTCGCCAGGCTTCTGATTCATGTTCACGGCATCGAGCCAAGCGGGATCAACGGTGCCGAGCACTGGCGCCAACACCGCAATCAGCAGCAAAACGGAAAGCACAATCGCGCCGAAGCGAACCGCGCCATTTTTCATCACTCGTTTGAAAGTAGCGCTCATCAGTAACGAATCCGTGGGTCAAGAAACAGATACGAGATATCAACCAACAAGTTCACCATCACGTAGAGAAACGCAAAGAACAAAATCACGCCCTGAATCACCGGAAAATCGCGCGCCAACACGGCGTCAACAGTGAGCGTGCCGAGCCCCGGAATTGAATACACGCTCTCGGTCACGACCACTCCACCAATCAGAAGCGCAATACCAATCCCGATCACCGTCACAATCGGCACGGCGGCGTTCGCCAATGCATGCTTCAGCAAAACACGCGTCTCAGGCAAGCCTTTGGCGCGTGCAGTTCGCACGTAATCCTCGGTCAATGATTCGGCAACGCTCGCCCGAGTGACTCGAGCAATCAACGCCACGTAAACAATCGAGAGCGTGATCGCGGGGAGCAACAAATGATGCAGCCACAAC
>JAAFHR010000255.1 GCA_013298455.1 Betaproteobacteria bacterium
GCGATGTGATGCGCCGAATCACGCAAGCACCGCTGGTTCCCCTCTCCCCCGGAGGGAGAGGGGTTAGGGGAGAGGGGGACGCTCGGTCTCGTGCAATCGTCGTTCTCCGAGCGAACTACCCCCTCCCCCCAACCCTCTCCCACAAGGGGAGAGGGAGCCACGCGCTCAACGCATAGAAAGTAGACACCATGGGCGCTCCGCTTCCCGCCGCTGCCACTGCCTCAATACCAGCATTCGCCAACGACGTATCAATCTCGCTCGCGAAACGTCTCGCCAGCGAAACACAAGGCGAAACCAAATTCTCTGCCGCTGATCGCGGTCGATACGCTACCGACGCTTCGATCTACCAAGAAACTCCCGTCGGTGTGTTCTTGCCGAAAACGATGGGCGACGTGGCCATCGCCCTAGACATCTGCCGTGATTTGATAGTGCCCATCGTGCCACGCGGCGGGGGTACCAGCCAATGCGGACAAACCGTGGGCGCGGGCTTGGTCATCGATTACTCGAAGCACCTGCGAAACGTCATCTCCGTCGATCCCGAAGCAAAAACAGCGCAGGTCGAACCCGGGATCGTGCTCGATCACCTCAACGCGCAGCTTAAAAAACACGGCCTCTGGTATCCGGTGGATGTGTCGACCAGCGCACAAGCCACGCTCGGCGGTATGGCGGGGAACAATTCCTGCGGCTCTCGCTCGATTGCTTACGGCAACATGGTGCACAACGTGTTGGGCGCGGAAGCGTGGCTCGCAGACGGCACGCTGGCGACGTTTGGGAACTTTGTAACGGCGAGCGGCCGAGCGAAAGAGATCGGCGACTTCGTTCGCGATCTCGCGAACGAAGTCGGTGAAGAGATCGACACGCATTGGCCAAAGGTGATGCGCCGCGTAGCGGGCTACAACTTAGACATCTTTCGCAATCAAAGCGAAAGGCCCTATACGAGCGACGGCTCGGTGAACTTGGCGCATCTGCTGATTGGCAGCGAAGGTACGCTGGCGCTCAGCAAGTCGCTCACGCTCCGATTGAGCGAATTGCCGCGCGCCAAGGTGCTCGGTGTGGTCAATTTTCCGAGCTTTCATCAAGCGATGGATTCGGCGCAACATATTGTGAAGCTCGCGCCAACAGCGGTTGAACTCGTTGATCGAACGATGATCGATTTATCGATGGCCAACCCTGCGTTTGCGCCAACGATTCGAACGGCGTTGATCGGCGAACCCGAAGCGATTCTGCTTGTTGAATTCTCGGGGACCGACAAAGCATCGCTACTGCCCAAACTTCGCGATTTGGTCACGTTGATGGGTGATCTGGGCTTGCCCGGTAGCGTCGTGGAAATGGTTGACGACGCACCACAAAAAAATCTGTGGGAAGTGCGAAAAGCGGGGCTCAACATCATGATGAGCCTCAAGGGCGATGGCAAACCCGTGAGCTTTATCGAAGACTGCGCGGTGCCGCTCGAACACCTTGCGGAATACACCGACGAACTCACCCAGGTGTTTCGCAAGTACGGTTCTCGCGGCACTTGGTACGCACACGCGAGCGTTGGTACGTTGCACGTTCGGCCGATCCTCGATATGCGCCGTGATGGCGCGCAAAAGATGCGGGCAATTGCCGAAGAGGCAAGCGAGTTGGTGCGCAAATACAAGGGCGCGTTTTCGGGCGAACATGGCGATGGTTTGTGTCGCGGCGAATGGATCGCGTGGCAGTTTGGCCCGAAGATCAACGAAGCGTTTGCGCAGATCAAATCGCACATGGATCCGGCGAATTTGCTCTCGCCCAACCGGATCGTCAATCCGCCGAAGATGGACGACGCAGCGCTCTTTCGCTTCAAGCCCGGCTACAAAACCATTCCCATCAAAACCGCCCTTGACTGGCGCGCTTGGGACGTGCAAAACGATCCCGTCACCGAACAAACCACGGCGCCCGGCACGGGGGGCGACGGCGCCGAAGGTTTCGGCAAAGCCGTGGAAATGTGCAACAACAACGGCCACTGCCGGAAGTTTGACGCAGGGACGATGTGCGCGAGTTACCGGGTCACCCGAGACGAGATTGACTCGACGCGTGGTCGTGCCAACACACTTCGTTTAGCGGTGTCGGGACGGCTCGGCAGCGACGGCATCGCAAGCGATGAAGTACACGAAGCGCTTGAGCTCTGCGTGAGTTGCAAAGGCTGCAAACGCGATTGCCCCACGGGCGTCGACATGGCGAAGATGAAGATCGAACATCTTCATCACTACAAGGCGAAACACGGCTATTCGCTCAAGGAAAAATTGATTGCTTATCTGCCAGATTACGCGCCGGTTGCGGCGAAGTTTGCGTGGGTTTTGAACGTGCGAAATCGAGTGCCAGCGCTTGCTTGGGCGATGGAGAAAGTGCTCGGGTTTTCGGCGAAGCGGTCGTTGCCAGCGTGGCGGCGGGACACGGCGTGGGGCCGCTTGCTCCCTCTCCCCTCGTGGGAGAGGGTTGGGGAGAGGGGGCAGGTTGAAGGGGGAAACACGGTGGCTCTGAATACCGCCCTCCCCCTCTCCCCTAACCCCTCTCCCTCCGGGGGGGAGGGGAATACAGCGGGGCGTGAAGTCGCCCTCTTCATCGACACTTTCAACGCCGCGTTCGAACCCGAAAACGTCGACGCTGCTTTGCAAGTGCTCGCCGCTGCGGGCTACAAAGTTCATATCGCCCGCAAGCCTGCAGGCGAAAAGGGCAATCTTTGCTGCGGTCGCACCTTCCTCGCGGCGGGGATGGTCGACGAGGCGAGGCAGCGCGCTGAAACCTTGCTTAATGCGCTCTCGCCCTATGCTGACCGGGGCATCCCCATTCTCGGGTTGGAGCCAAGCTGTCTGTTCACTTTGAAAGACGAAATGCTCACCATGCGCTTGGGAGAGCGTGCTGAGCGCGTTGCCAAACACGCGATGCTGATCGAGACGTTTTTAGCGCGCGAAGCTGCGGCCGGGAAACTCGATCTGTTCAAAGCGAAGCTGCAACCCGCAGACAAGCCGATCCTGGTGCACGGCCATTGCCACCAAAAGGCGTTTGCGGAAATCACGCCAACGCTCAGTGTGCTCTCGTTGATTCCCGGTGCAAGCCCGAGCTTGATCGAGAGCTCGTGTTGCGGCATGGCAGGCGCATTTGGCTATGAAGCGAAACACTTAGACGTATCGATGCAGATGGCCGAAATCTCGCTACTTCCTGCGATTCGCAAAGCCCCCGACGCGATCATCGTGGCCGACGGCACCAGCTGTAGGCATCAGATTCACGATGGTACGCAGCGTGAGGCCGTGCATGTGGTTCGGGTGTTGGCAGCGCGGTTGGTCGTTGACGTGAAACGACACAAAAACCGAACGAATTATTGACGCAGATTACGCAGATTTCGCAGATGAACGCAGATTGTTTTTGGCTCAAAGGCGGCATTGCTCTGAGTAATCTGCGGCAATCAGCGTAATCTGCGCAATCTGCGTCAAAAGAACAGCGTCGATTCATTCTGCATCGCTTTAACATTCATTCACTCATTTTCTAGACACACCATGCGCATCCTCCACACCATGCTCCGCGTTGGCAATTTGCAACGCTCCATTGATTTCTACACCCGTGTGATGGGCATGCAGCTACTGCGAACCACCGACCGACCCGAACAGAAATACTCGCTCGCGTTTGTTGGGTATGGTGACGAAAGTCACGGTGCAGTGATTGAGCTCACTTACAACTACGGCGTTGAAACTTACGACATGGGCGGCGCGTTTGGGCACATCGCGATTGCCGTGGACAATGCAGCGGACACGTGCAACGCGGTGCGAGCCGCTGGCGCAACGGTTACTCGCGAAGCGGGCCCCGTCAAGGGCGGCTCAACGGTGATCGCCTTCGTGCAAGACCCGGATGGCTACAAAATCGAGCTGATCGAATCGAAGCACTAGTACCCGTCGGCCACAATACTCGCCATGCAAAACAACAACATCTTCGCGGCCATTCGCGCTGCTTTTCCCGCAAACTTAGACGCCAACGCCATTGAATCGGGCGACACCGGGCGCGCGTATTCGTGGCGAGATATCGATGAGCAAACGGCGCGATTTGCGAACCTGCTCAGCTCGCTCCAGTTGCCCGAGGGTTCGCGCATCGCCGTGCAAACGGAGAAGAGCGTCGAAGCGCTTTTGTTTTATCTCGCGGTGCTTCGTGCGGGCTTTGTTTATCTGCCGCTAAACAACGCGTATCAAGCCGGTGAAATCGGCTACTTCATCGAAAACGCCGAGCCTGCGGTGTTTGTGTGCACATCAAAAACGCGTGCTTGGATCGAGCCGATTGCTGTGGCTGCGAAGGTCGCGCATTGCTTCACGCTCGACGAAGGCAGCGGCAGTTTGCTTGACGCGGCAGCCGGCCTATCCACGCAGCACATCGCGTCACACCGCAGCGCAAATGACCTCGCAGCCATCCTCTACACGAGCGGAACCACCGGGCGCAGCAAGGGCGCGATGCTCTCACACAACAATTTGCTCTCCAACGCCAAAACGCTGGTTGACTACTGGGGCTGGTCATCACGCGATGTGCTGATTCACGCACTGCCGATTTTTCATGTGCATGGTTTGTTCGTTGCATCACATTGCGCGCTGCTTTCCGGCGCAAAGATGATTTGGTTTTCGAAGTTTGAGCCTGCAGCTGTGGTGAAACGTTTGCCGGAGGCCACGGTGTTTATGGGCGTGCCGACGCTCTACGTTCGCTTACTGTCTGAGCCGTCGCTGAGCAAAGACACCTGTAGCAACATGCGGCTCTTTGTCGCGGGCTCTGCGCCGCTGTTGATCGAAACATTTAATGCGTTTCGGGAGCGCACCGGGCACACGATTTTGGAGCGCTACGGCATGAGCGAAACAGTGATGCTCACATCAAATCCGTATCGAAGCGAGGATGGCGAGCGTCGCGGCGGCACCGTCGGTTTCGCGCTGCCCGGTGTTGGCGTTCGCGTGAGTAATGACGCTGGCGGGCGTTGCGCAGTTGACGATATCGGCGGCATCGAAGTGAGCGGCCCCAACGTGTTTTCAGGCTACTGGCGCATGCCCGAAAAAACGAAGGAAGAATTCACCTCAGACGGTTGGTTCAAAACCGGCGACGTCGGCAAGCTCGATGCACGCGGCTATTTCACAATCGTTGGGCGTAGCAAAGATTTGATCATCAGCGGCGGCTACAACGTGTATCCCGCAGAGATCGAAGGCTACTTAAACGACATGGCGGGCGTGGCGGAATCAGCGGTGATCGGTGTGCCGCATCCGGATTTTGGCGAAGCAGTCGTTGCGGTGGTTGTCGCGAAATCAGGTGCTGCATTGAACGCGGATTCGATGATCG
>JAAFHR010000256.1 GCA_013298455.1 Betaproteobacteria bacterium
CCCCCTGGAGGGGGAGGGGTTAGGGGAGAGGGGGTTTATCGCTCGAAGCGCAAATAGTGGACGCCGAATCACCCCCTCCCTCCACGAGAGCGAGCACGCATCAGTACCCCACCGCTCGATCCACAATACCGCTCACCGACTCACCCCTTTCCATTCGCTCGATTTTTTCAACGATTTGCGCACAGGCATCGCGGATCGGGGTGGTTGCGGCAATGTGCGGTGTAACGATCACGTTTGGATGCGCCCACAGCGCGCTTTCCTTCGGCAGCGGTTCTGGGTCGAACACGTCGAGCAACGCGCCTGCAAGCTGGCCGCTTTCTAGCGCCGCCAGTACGTCCGATTCCACGACCTGCGCGCCGCGCCCTGCGTTGATGAGAAACGCGCCCTTGGGCAGCGCTTCGAGCGTTTTGCGGTTGATAATGCCGCGCGTTGAATCGGTGAGCGGCAGCATGCAAACGAGTACGTTACTCTCGCTAAGAAACTCACTGAATGCGGCGCTTCCAGCGAAACACTTTATGCCTTCAAGCGAGCGCGGCGATTTCGACCAACCGCGCACTTCGTAGCCAAACGCTGCAATCTTTTTGGCGACGTGACCGCCCATCTCGCCGAGCCCCATCACGCCGACCGCGGGGCGTTGCAAGTTCGCGCGATCTTCGTGTTGCTCCCAGTGGCTCTGGCGTTGTTGCGCGGCGTAAACCTGCATGTGGCGATCATGATGAATCACGCCGTAGAGCGCGTATTCCGCCATCTGTTGCGCCATGCCAGCGTCTTCCAAACGAACGATAGGAATGTGTGCGGGAACGCTGTCCATCGCCAGGATTGCGTCAATCCCAGCTCCATAATTGATCGCCGCTTTTAGATTGGGGTTGAGCTCGAAAAGCGCTTTAGGCGGTTTCCATACGATTGCGTACCGAGCCCTTATTTCTGCAGGCCATGCGGCATATTGCCAATCGGGCTTCAGGCGTTTCAGCTCATTGATAATCGCTGGGACGACATCAATGCCGGTGGATTGAACGAGGATGGAGATCGATTCGTTGGGCATGGGGCAATTTTTTGACACAGAATCACGCAGATTTTTACGCGGATTGGCGCAGATTATTTTGAGGTTTCACTTCGACGTTAGCCAAAAAATCCGCGTCAATCGGTGTCGAAATCAGCGTAAATCTGCGTCAGAAAGAGTGTTCGTTAGCCTCTATTCGCGGCGAGCCGCTCCTACAGTGCAGTGAGCGCGACAAGCTCTGCGCCTTCTTTGACTTGCTCTTTCGCAGCGAAGTAAACCGCTTCGACCTTGCCAACGATGGGCGCCACAATCGTGTGCTCCATTTTCATCGCTTCCATCACGATGAGCGCTTGACCTTTGGTGACGGTGTCGCCCGGCTTCACGAGCACACTCACTACGGAGCCCGGCATGGGCGCGGTCAGATGTCCGCCGTGACTGTCCTCCGACTGCGGCGGTGCGTACGGATCGATAGCGCTGAATTCATAGCGCTCGCCTTGGATCAACACAACACGCTGCAGGCCATGACGGAGCACCTGCGCAGCGAGGCGCACCTCACCCAGCGTCAGCGCAATTCGTTCGCCCTCAACGCTGGCGGCAGCGCAGTGTTTTCCGCTGGGGAGCTGCAGCGTGTAACCCGCGCCACTTGACGTGATTCCGACAACCAACGCGTGCTCGCCGTGCACGTAAGAAAAGCGAATCGCTTGCTCGGGTTGCCCCAGCCAAAAGCCGTCCGCTCGAGCCCAAGACGATGGATCACTGCTTGCCGCGAGCTGCACGGCATGCAGCTCAAACAACGCGCAAGCTGCGAGCGCCGCGTCGGTCGGTGCGGGTAACGGCGGCAGTAAATCCTCGCTGTGCCGCGCGATGAAGCCAGTGTCAATCTCAGCGTTAGCAAACGCGGTATGTCGCGCCACGCGCTGCAAAAATTCAACGTTGTTGGCGAAGCCCACCACAGCGTATTCATCGAGTGCAAGCGCTAAGCGTTGCAGGGCTTGCGCTCGGGTTTCGCCATGCACGATCAGCTTAGCGATCATCGGATCGTAGTTCGGGGTGATGGCGTCACCTTCACGAACGCCGGTGTCGATCCGAACGACATCGCTTGTCGCTGGCGTACGTAGTTTTTCAATCGTGCCGGTTGCGGGCAGAAACTGATTCCGCGGATTTTCAGCGTACACACGAGCTTCAAACGCGTGGCCATTGATCGTGAGCTCGTGTTGCAATTTCGGTAAACGCTCGCCGCTCGCAACGCGGAGTTGCCATTCCACCAAATCGGTGCCGGTGATCATCTCCGTCACGGGATGTTCGACTTGTAAGCGAGTGTTCATCTCCATGAAATAGAAGCGACCCGACTCGGCGAAGTCATGTTCGGCGATGAATTCAACCGTGCCCGCACCGACGTAGTTCACGGCCTTTGCAGCAGCAACGGCGGCTTCGCCCATTTGCTTCCTGCGCTCAGGTGTCATGTTCGGCGCGGGCGCTTCTTCAATCACTTTTTGATGACGGCGCTGCAATGAGCAGTCGCGCTCAAACAAATAGACGCAGTTGCCGTGCGTGTCGCCAAACACTTGAATTTCGATGTGCCGTGAGCGGGTTAAATAGCGCTCAATCAACACGTTGTCGTCGCCAAACGAATTCTTTGCTTCGCGTTTCGCAGACGCCAAGGCTTGCTCAAACTCGGCTGCGTTGTTAGCGACTTTCATGCCCTTGCCGCCACCACCCGCACTGGCTTTGATGAGCACCGGAAACCCAATGCGCTCAGCTTCACGCGCCAAGAGTGCCGCATCCTGATCCACGCCGTGATAGCCGGGCACCAAAGGCACACCCGCTTTCTCCATCAAGCGCTTCGACTCCGATTTGAGCCCCATAGCCTCAATCGCCTCGGGCGGCGGGCCAATGAAGACGACACCGGCAGCCGCACATTGCCGCGCGAACACCTCATTTTCAGAGAGAAAGCCATAGCCGGGATGAATCGCCTGTGCTCCAGTTCGCCTCGCGATTTCAAGAATTTTGTCACCACGCAAATACGAATCTTTGGGCGCCGCGCCGCCGATGTAGTAAGCCTCGTCACACATCGACACATGCATCGCATCGCGATCCGCGTCCGAAAAAACCGCGACAGTTTGGATGCCCAAACGACGCGCGGTACGAGCTACACGGACCGCGATTTCACCGCGATTGGCTATTAGGATTTTGGAGAACATTTTTTTGCCACCGATTTCACAGATTTCACAGATTCACTTTCAGAGAACCCGGCGCCTTACGGTCACACTGGAGCCGAAGTTGATCAAGAGCCCACGACGAAAACCGCTAGCTCGCAGGTAGTTAAGCAGCTGCGCTTCATGTGCAGAAACTATGGCGGCTACCGCCTTTACCTCGACAATCACGGAGGCCTTCACCAACATATCTGCCTTAAACTCGCCGACGCAATGCGATTTGTAGAGCACGCGGAGCGGTAGATCAAGATCGCACCCCAGACCCGCCTCGGCCAACTCGATGGCGAGAGACTTTACATACACACTTTCGAGGAAACCGCCACCGAGCAAGTTATGAACTCGAAACGCCGCCCCGATGATGCTCGAAGTCAGAGCGTCTGAATCTGTGTTCATCGGTGAAATCGGTGGCAAAAAGACTTACTCCCGCACCCAGCCAGGCTTGCGCTTAGCAAGAAAAGCCCCAATCCCTTCCTTCGCTTCATCCGTCGAACGAATCTGCGCGATGCGCTCTACGGTGTCTTCCATCAGCTCATCATCGATTGATTTTTGCGACACGGCTTGGATAAGCGTTTTTGCGGCTTGCATGGCTTTGGGGCCATTGGCTAGGAGCGTATTGCAGAGTCCGGCGATTTGCTCATCCATGGCGTCGACGCTTGATGCCAGATCGTGTAGCAAACCGATTCGATAGGCCTCGGATGCGCTCATTCGCTCTGCCGTTGCGAAGTAGCGCCGTGCGTAGCGAGCGCCGATCGCCTCGATTACGTAGGGGCTGATGACCGCCGGGATGATGCCGAGCTTCACCTCAGAGAGCGAGAACACGACGTCGCTCACACCGATGGCAATATCCGCCGCCGCAACCACGCCCACGCCGCCGCCAAACGCGTTGCCCTGAACGCGAGCAATCACAGGCTTCGGGCAAGCGTAAATAGCGTTCAACATCAAGGCCAACTCGCCCGCGTCTTCGCGGTTTTGATCCTCATCGAATTCCGCCGCTCGCTTCATCCAATTCAAATCCGCCCCGGCACAAAAACTTTTTCCCTCTGCGCCAAGGATGATGACTCGAACCGAATCGTCTTTGCCCAGATCGGCAAAGGTTTGAATTACTTCGCGAATCATCACCTCATCGAAGGCGTTGTGTACCTCCGGTCGGTTGAAAACAACAAGCGCAACGCCGCGCTCATCTCGCTCTATCTTTAACGTTTGCATCATCACATCCTAAACACGCCAAACTTTGTCTCTTCAATCGGTGCATTCAGACTCGCCGCCAAGCCGAGCGCCAATACACGCCGCGTATCCGCCGGATCGATCACGCCGTCGTCCCACAACCGCGCCGTGGCGTAGTACGGATGACCTTCGTGCTCGTATTGTTCGCGGATCGGTTGTTTGAACGCGTCTTCTTCATCCTTCGTCCATGCCCCGCCCTTGGCTTCGATGCCGTCGCGTTTCACCGTGGCGAGCACGCTGGCCGCCTGTTCGCCGCCCATCACGCTGATGCGTGCGTTGGGCCACATCCATAGAAAACGCGGCGAGTAGGCGCGGCCACACATGCCGTAATTGCCCGCACCGAAGCTGCCGCCAATGATCACTGTGAACTTCGGCACTTTGGCGCATGCGACAGCGGTGACCATCTTTGCGCCGTTTCGCGCGATGCCTTCGTTTTCGTATTTGCGCCCCACCATGAAGCCGGTGATGTTTTGCAAAAACACCAGCGGAATATTTCGCTGGCAGCAGAGCTCGATGAAGTGTGCGCCTTTGAGTGCAGACTCACTGAACAACACGCCGTTGTTGGCAACGATGCCCACGGGTATGCCTTCGATGTGCGCGAAGCCGCAAACGAGCGTCGTGCCATAGCGCGCTTTGAATTCATCAAAATCACTGGCATCAACGATTCTCGCGATGACTTCGCGGATGTCGAAGGGCTTTCGGGTGTCGGTTGGGATGATGCTGTAGAGCTCTTTCGCGTCGTATAACGGTTGACGTGACGTGACCTTCGTTGTCTCCGCACGCTGTGGTGCACCCAGGTTAGCAACGATGCTTCGCGCGATGCCCAACGCATGCGAATCGTTCTGCGCGAGA
>JAAFHR010000257.1 GCA_013298455.1 Betaproteobacteria bacterium
AACGTCGTCGTTCGTGGCATGTCGCCGATGGGAATCACGCTGCGGCCGCAGGTGGCGTTGAAGTCCGGTCGCTGGATGCAACCCGGCGCGAGCGAAATCGTTGTCGGCAAAAACGTGAGCAATGGCTTTGCGAACATGAACGTGGGCGATACGATTCGCTTTGCAGCGCGCGATTGGTTGATCGTGGGCGTGTTTGACGGGCAATCGTCGGGCTTCGATTCAGAAGCGTGGGGCGATGCGGAGCAATTGGGGCAAGCGTTTCGTCGTGTCGCGTATTCATCGATGATCGTTCGAATGTCGGATGCCAATGCCTTGGAGCGCGTGCAAAAAGCCATTGAAGGCGACGTACGATTAAAGCTCGATGTGAAAGCGGAGCCCGCGTTTTACGAAGAGCAGAGCAAAGCGCTTTCCACCTTTCTATCGATTCTCGGGCTCTCGCTCTCCATCATTTTTTCCATCGGCGCAATCATCGGCGCGGCGATCACGATGTACTCGGCAGTGGCAAGCCGCGTTGGCGAAATCGGCACACTGCGCGCGCTCGGGTTTCGGCGAGCGTCGATTCTTTGGGCGTTTTTAGGTGAATCGGTGTTGCTCGCGCTGCTCGGTGGCGTGGTCGGGCTCGGCGCTGCTACGTTTTTGCAACTGCTCACGGTCAGTACGCTCAATTTCGCCTCGTTTTCACAACTGTCGTTTGGCTTTTATTTAACGCCTGAGATCGTGTTGAAATCGATGCTCTTTGCTGTGGTGATGGGCGTGGTGGGCGGGTTCTTGCCGAGCTTTAAAGCGGCTCGTATGGAAATCGTTGATTCGCTTCGCGCTGGCTGATCGATCTCAAACATAGGACCTGACATGAAGCCCAATGCGATGAAACAAAAGATGGCGCGCGGCGAGTGCACCACCAACGGCTGGCTCGCACTGGGATCGTCTTACTCGGCAGAGCTGATGGGACATGCGGGCTTCGATAGCGTGACGGTCGATTGCCAGCATGGCATGTTCGATTTCAATCAAGCGCTGCCGATGCTGCAAGCGCTCTCAGCAACACCCACGATTCCGATCGTTCGTGCACCGTGGAACGACACCGCGATCATCATGCATTTACTCGATGCGGGCGCTTACGGCGTGATCTGCCCGATGATCAACAATCGCGCGGAAGCCGAGCGCTTCGTTGGCGCGTGTCGATACGCGCCGAGCGGCATGCGAAGCTACGGCCCAGCGCGAGGGCTGTTGTACGGTGGCGCAGATTACTACGATCACGCCAACGACACCATCGTTACCCTCGCGATGATCGAAACGCTTGAGGGCATCAAAAACCTCGACGATATTTTGGCGACACCGGGGCTCGATGGCATCTACATCGGCCCCAACGATTTGGCGCTGGTGTTGGGCGCCCGCCCTGGCAGTGATCTCACTGATCAGCGCTGCGTTGACATGATTGCGCACATCTTGGCGCGCGCTAAGCATTTCAAAAAGTTTGCTGGAATTTTTTGTGCGAGCGGCGCAGTGGGAGCAATTCGGCGCGTTCAGGGTTTCGATTTGGTGACCCTCACCCATGAGGGCAGTCTACTCAGCAGCGCTGCGAAGGCGGCGGTTAGCACTGCGCTAGCCGCGCCGCCAGCTGACAGCGCACCCAAGCCCTCAACCGGATATTGACTCGCGTTTTCGCCTAGGAAGTCATGATGAAACACTTTGGCACGCCGCTTAAATGCTTTGCTGGCGCCTTATTCGTAGCGATCTGTTGCAGCGGTGCAGCGGCCAGCGAGGTACGCGTAAAAGAGCGACTCGATTTACAGCGCTATCTCGGCAAATGGCACGAGATCGCCACGATTCCGCAGTTCTTTCAGCGCAAGTGTGTTCGCGACACAGTCGCCGAATACAGCTTGCTCGAGTCGGGAGAATTGCGCGTTGAAAACACTTGTACCCGCGAAGATGGCGGTCGCGACAAGATTGAGGGGCGTGCTCGGCGGCCTGACGCCGCTGCCGAAGCCAAGCTCGAAGTGAGCTTTGTAAAACTCTTCGGTGAATACCGTTTTTGGGCAGGCGGGGACTATTGGGTGATTGAGCTCGATCCCAACTATCAGTGGGTTGTCGTCGGGCATCCGTCACGCCGTTACGGCTGGGTACTTTCTCGCAAGCAAGTGCTGCCCGTTGAAGTGATCGCGGAAATCATTGGACGGGTGAAGGCGCAGGGCTACGATGCGTGCCAATTTTTTGTCACGCCGCAGACGGGTGGAATGACCATTCGCCGACCGTTTTGCGAGGCGCTGCCGTAGGGGGGCGCCCAGTCGTTCGCCCGATCGGCTATTTCGCGCGCAGAAACGCGTCTAGCTCGCCGGGTTTGGCGGGCTCAACAATGTCTAACGCCAAATCCCATTTCGGCGTGCCGTCATCGTCATCAGCGCCGCGCGATTCGCGGGTGTTGTTGCCGCCGAGCTGACCGTGTGCTGCGAGGTGATCGTGGATTTGCATCAACAGCAGCAAATCGCGATACGCCGCGAGCGAGAAGCCCAAACGCGATCCACCGCGATTGTCGTAGAGCAATTCTTCGAGGAATTTGCGGGCGTCCGGCGAGCCCCAATCGCGCTCGATGCGGGCGACCAGATGCGGAAACGCCTCTAAGCCATCGTCAAGGGCGAGCTCGGTGCCGTAGCTTTCCCAATCGGGCATGCGGCCGTTAAAGTGGCTTCGAAATTGCGGCACCAGCGCGTCGTAATCAGCGCGACGATTCGTGCGCCGCAGCAAGTCAAAGAGCATCAACCACACCGCGGGTGACGGTCGCTCGGCGCTGTGGTGGGTGATGTGTTCGTGCAGCACAGTGATCGCTTGATCATTGAGCCCCAAGTCGACAAAGACTTGCGCCTCGTCAGTGACGTGCGAGAGCTCCGACACGTCAACGCTCGCCTCGGTGTCGCTGAGCTGAAAGAGCGGACTTGCCAACTGCTCGGCGGCGGCTTTCTCTGCCTGCGCCGAGGTCGGGCGAGGCAATGGCGCTTTCGCTGCGGGCGGCGTGGCAATGCCCACCGCCGCCGATTTTTTAGCCAGAGTGCTGACGTGAACGTTATCGTCGTGCGCTTCGCCGTCGACCGATTCCGTCACCACGGTCACCGCTGCGGAGTCGCTACTAAACGCCGCGTCCAGTTTTTTTGCGGCCCGTCTCCGGGAGAGGAGCCACGCCAAGAGCCCGATCAAGAGCGCAAGCGGCGCCAACATCCACCACGCCAAGAGCGAATCCGCTTCGTTGCTCGTTGGTGCCTTGGCAGCGGCGGGCTTCCCGGCAGCTGAGGGAGCCGGGGTTGTTGAGGGCGTTGACGGGGGTGACGCCGATGTTTGAGGTGCTGCGCCATTCGCGGCAGAGAGCTGTGCCTGCGCCTCAGCCAAACGCCGTTTGGCCACGACCAGATCTGCCTCTAGACGAGGGGCGATGTCTTCGTCGATGGGCGTGGCAAGCAAGCGGGCTCGCCGCTCTTTGGCAATCGCAGCGGCCAACTCGTCCGTGGTGTTGGCGCCGGTTTGCGTAATGACCGTTGAGAAAACGGGAATGTCGCTAGAAATCCTAAGTCTTGGTACCGCCAGAGCGGAGAGCGCGGCGTCGCCGATCTCAGCGCCGCTCGAGCTCGCGCCGCCTTGAACGGTAAGCCGATCTGATGTTGCTTTTCTTGGTGTGTTTGGGGTAGCGGATGCGGCTCGCGAACGCTCAGCTTTCGCATTAGCGCTTGATGCTGCACGCGGAGCCGCCGCCGATCGAACGTCACGCTTGGAGTTGTTAGTTGTCGTGCTTCGTTGGGGTGCGGGCGTGAGCTTGGCGGCGGCGCTGTCGGCGCCTGTCTCGCCGCTGCTGGTCACCGCAGCGGGTCGCACGACCGGTTCAGTGGCTGCCAAGACTGGGGGCGCAATGGTGGGTGCCGGGTCCAGAAGCACGATGTATTCGCGGCGCAGCGGTACCTCGCAGCCCACGTCAATGGCGAAGCGGATGGCGGGCTCATCGGCGAAACCGCGTCCTCGTACAGTCAGTTGGCGGCGCGCGGCATCGACAGAGAGCGTCGCTTGCAGCAACGACGGGATGCCATCATTCCTGTTGATCGGAACGACCTTAAAGCACTTCTCGTCGAAAGACTCATTGCCGCTGGCAACGATGGGGTAGCTCACGCGAAGCGGCTGTCCAAGATACGACTCAACCCGTTCCGCACCGAGAGAGAGCGCAAACGCTGGCGCAGCGCCAAGCATCACCCAAGTGATCGCATATTTTGACGCCGCAAAAGACGATAAGCGCCGCGCGCTTAGCTCACTCGCTATCCGCTGTTCGCGCCATTTCACCAAGAACAAACTCCACCTCTCTACACGCTTTGTCGCAGTGTAACGCCCGCACCGCGATACGCCAAGGCCGCGCGCAGCCTATGCTGTTGTCATGTTGAATGACTCGCGCCGACTGCGCATCGCGGTGATTCGGTTCACCAGCAGATCGAGGTGCGCTGGGTCATCGACAAAATTGATGCCGTCGGTGTTGACGAAGAGCACTGGCGCATCGTCGTAGTCGTGAAAATAGCGAACATAGGCATCGGAGAGCCGCGCCAAATACGTCTCATCAATGCTTCGCTCGTAGCTGATCCCGCGATGCATCACCCGAGCCAGCAGCTTTTCAACCGAGGCGTGCAGCACGATGACCAAATCCGGCGCCGGGGCCTGCGGCTTCAAATGCGCATAGATTTTTTCGTAGAGCGAGAGCTCGTCGTCGCTCAGGTTGAGCCGCGCGAACAACGCGTCTTTATCGAGCAAAAAATCAGACACCACTCGCTGCGAAAAAAGCCCTGGCTGCGACAGCGGACGCAACTGATCGGCGCGTTGAAACAGAAAGTTGATCTGAGTGGCCAGCGCATAGCGCGGCGGATCGGCGTAAAAGCGCTCAATAAACGGATTGTCGTTCGGGGCCTCAAGAATCAGCTCGGAACGAAATCGTGTTGCCAACAATCGGGCAAGGCTCGTTTTCCCCGAGCCGATCGCGCCCTCGATCACCACGTAGCGAAGTTGGCTCAAATCCATGTCAAAGGCTCCGAAAAGCGGGTGATTCGTTGCAGAGGAAGTGCACGTAACAGCGCTGACACCGCGCCTCGCTGGGGGATCGTTAAGTCCGGCGCGATATCGTGAAGCGGCCGCAGCACAAACGCCCGCTCATGCATTCTGGGGTGTGGCACAGTCAATGCCACCGATTGGATGATTTGATCGCCAATGAGCAACACGTCGATGTCGATCAGTCGTGCGGCGTTTCGTGGCATCGAGGCCTCC
>JAAFHR010000258.1 GCA_013298455.1 Betaproteobacteria bacterium
CTCGCTGCGCTCGGGCGGGAATCCATGGTGAATTGAGCAAGATCAATCACTTGGAACATGGCTTTTCATCGACGATAGATTCCCGCCTTCGCGGGAATGACGGAAATGAGGGTTGTGCAGAGGTATCAACTTATCGCCCCTTTCCCTTAATAAACGTGGACTGCACTGCTCTTTTGTCTATTTTTGAAAAATAAGATTTACTTCGTGAAGACCACAGAAGACGCGGTGTCGATAGAAATAGGCGTTAGTCCAATTCGTCAATCCAAGCCTGTTGAATCGCCTCAAGAATGCGTTCGCCGCAGCGCTTCGGATCGTCGTCGAAACCGGGCAGCGCGAGCACTTTTTCCATCAAATCCGTGAAGCGAATCGTTTTTGGATCAGCTGCGGGATGCGCTTCGCTGAGCTCAATGGCAATGTCTAAGGTGTCAGTCCATTTCATCAATGATTCTCCCGCGCATGATTGATGGTGTATTTCGGCAGCTCAATCGTTAGATCCGCAGCCGCTAATTTCACCTGACACGACAGTCGCGACACGCTCGTCAAACCCCAGGCTCGGTCGAGCAAATCCTCTTCTTTTTCGTCCATCTCGCCCGTAGTGTTGAAGCCTTCGCGAACGATGACGTGGCAAGTGGTGCATGCGAGCGATTGATCGCAGGCGTGTTCGATTTCAACATCAGCATCAAGGAGCGCGGTGCAAAGCGTGATGCCTGGTTTCGCAGAGAAACTCGCGCCGTTTGGACACAACTCGGCGTGGGGGAGGATTTTTATTGTGGGCATGTGAAAAGCGCTAGAACGACCGAACGAAGTCGTCCGTTCATGTCGATAGCCCCCTCTCACGCAAGCGGGAGAGGGTTGGGGTGAGGGTGGTCGATGAGCGGGGATGCGCGGGCGAGCGCTGATGTCCGTAAAGCGCGGCGTGTCCGTCAGCCACCACACCCTCATCCCCAACCCTTCTCCCGCCCGCGGGCGAAGGGAGCATCCCGCACTTGGCGCCACTCATAGCAATTGCTCCAAACTTTTTCCGGTCAACGCAGCGCTCACCGCGCGATCCATACGGCGCCCTGCGAATTCGGTGCTGGCGAGGTTGAGCGCTTCGGTCGCGCGCACGATGGCGCGATGATCGTTGGCCTCTGAGAGCTGTTTCAAATGGGCGATTTGTGAGCTGAGTGCGGCGTGTTCCGTGTCGCTAAGCAAGATTCGATCGTCGGTCAAAGCTTTGCCGAGCGATTGCACGAGCGCTAGCGCGTCAACGCGCGCTTCGGCGAGCGCGCGGCCTTGCATGTCGGCGTTGGCGTTAGTGAACGCGCTTTGCAGCATGGTCGCAATTTCGCCATCCGCCAAGCCGTAACTGGGTTTCACGGTGATTTCTGCGCGTGTTTTCGATGTGGTTTCTTCGGCGCTCACCGAGAGCAAACCGTCGGCGTCCACTTGAAACGTGACTCGAATTCGCGCAGCACCGGCCACCATCGGCGGAATGCCGCGAAGCTCAAACCGCGCTAACGATCGGCAATCGGAAACAAGCTCCCGCTCGCCTTGAACGACGTGCAACGACATCGCGGTTTGACCGTCTTTGAACGTAGTGAACTCTTGGGCTTTAGCAATGGGAATCGTTGAGTTGCGCGGGATGATTTTTTCGACCAAACCGCCCATCGTTTCTAAGCCGAGCGATAGCGGAATCACGTCGAGTAACAAATGCGATTCGCCGTCACCGGATTTGTTTCCGGCTAACTGGTCGGCTTGAATCGCTGCACCGAGCGCGACAACTTCGTCGGGATTCATCGTGGCGAGCGGCGGTTTTCCGAAGTGCGATTCGAGCGCAGCGCGAACGTGCGGCATCCGCGTTGCGCCACCCACCAAGACGACGCCGTCAATATCGCTCGCTTTGAGTTTGGCATCACGCAAAGTACGCTTCACGGCGCTGAGGGTGCGGTCAACGAGCGGCTGCGTGAGCTCGACAAATGTTTCGCGCGAGACATCGAGCGTGCTATCGAAACCGCAACCCCAATTGACCTTGATCGAAGCGGTCTCCGCTGCGGTGAGGGCTTCTTTGGCAGATCGCGCAGCCGCCTGCAAATTGGCTTGTCCGGCGGGTGACAGGGCTCGCGTTAACGCCCACGTATCGAACGCATGCTTAGCGAGCGCCGCATCAAAGTCGTCGCCACCCAAATGCGTGTCACCCGCTGTCGCTAGCACTTCGAACACGCCACGCGACAGTCGTAGGATCGACACATCGAACGTGCCGCCGCCCAAGTCGTAGATCAAAAACGTGCCCTCGGCATGCTGATCAAGGCCGTATGCCACCGCAGCCGCTGTGGGCTCGTTGAGCAACCGAAGCACGTTGAGCTCGGCGAGCTTCGCCGCATCTTTCGTGGCTTGGCGCTGCGCGTCATCAAAATACGCTGGCACGGTAATCACCACCCCGTAGAGCGGCCCACCAAGGCTCTGCTCCGCGCGCTCTTTGAGTGAGCGCAAAATTTCCGCTGACACTTCGATAGGCGAGACAGCTCCGTGCCGAGTCACGATTTTCAGAGCGCCTTTGCCGTCGCCGCTGGGCGTGGTGAAGTTGTAGCGGGCGGATTCATCGCGCAGATCCGATACAGCGCGCGCCATGAAGCGCTTAACCGAAGTGATGGTGTTGAGCGCATCGTCACCGCGATGCGACATCGCAGCGTGACCGACAACGATCGATCCGCCTTCGGCATACTGCACAGCAGACGGCAACATGGCACGGCCATCGCCGTCGGGCAAACATTCGGCCACGGCGTTGCGAATCGTCGCAACGAGGGAATTGGTAGTACCAAGATCGATTCCCACCGCCAAGCGACGCGTGTGCGGTTCAGGGCTTTCGCCGGGTTCGGAGATTTGGAGGAAAGCCATAGTCAACCGCGGTAGGTTCCCTCCCCTTCAAGGGGAGGGTTAGGGTGGGGATGGTTTTTGGTGGCGTAAGTGCAAGATTGTCGACGGAAAACGATCCCCCTCCCAACCTCCCCCTTGAAGGGGGAGGAGCCGCGGACCCCGAACGGCGGAATCACGACTCCAACTCCCCAAGCGTCAAATCAACTTCGTCGATGAGTTTTTGAGTGAAGCGCATCTTCCGGGCGAGAGTCGTTGCAATCGCCCAATGTTCACCGTTGTATGTGGCTGAAAAAGTGTCGCCCAACGACTGAAGCACGCTCGCAAGCTCAATGCCCATTTCTTCCAATCGCTCGGGGTCTTCTTTGAGTTTGGCGTCGGCAATCGCCTCGCGCCACTCGATTTGCTCCATCAAGAAATCGTGTGGCATCGACGTATTTTTCTCGTCCATGCCGTTGATGTCTTTGAGCCAGAGCAAGTACATCGCGCGTCGAACGGGATCGACGAGCGTTTGGTAGGCTTCGTTGATTTCGGTGGCGCGCTCAATCGCAAAGCGCTGCTCGGCATCGCTGCCGGTGACAAAACGATCAGGATGCGATTCGGTTTGCAGGCGGCGATAGTTCGCAGCAAGCGCTGCGACGTCTACCGCAAAAGTAGCTGGCAGACCAAGCAATTCAAAATAATTCACGAAGTTACTACGTCAGTGGTTTCGGTCAACGAGCATCGCTACAGCGTGCCGTCAGACTGTAAACGACTCGCCACAGCCGCAGCGGGCTTTTTCGCGCGGATTGTTGAACTTAAAGCCTTCATTCAAGCCTTCCTTTTGGAAGTCGAGCTCGGTGCCATCGAGCACCGCAAAGCTCTTCGGATCGATCAACACTTTCGTGCCGAAGCTCTCAAACACCATGTCTTCGGGCAAGGAATCGTCGGCGTATTCAAGCTTGTAGGCCAACCCCGAGCAACCCGTGGTTTTCACACCCAAGCGAATGCCAATCCCTTTGCCGCGTTTGGCAATGTATTTTTCGATGTGGTTAGCGGCGGCTTGGGTGAGAGTAACTGGCATATGGCTTCGCAGGACGAAAGACGATAGACGAATGACGACATGGCTTGTTGTAGGAGCGGCTTGCCGCGAATGGTGACGTTGGATCTGTCTCCCAATTCGCGGCAAGCCGCTCCTACAAGTTGGCTTACGCAGCTTCCTTTGCTAACGCAGGATGCTTCGCGCGGTAGTCTTCAACCGCGGCTTTGATCGCATCCTCAGCGAGGATAGAGCAATGAATTTTTACGGGCGGTAGGGCGAGCTCTTCCGCGATCTGTGTGTTTTTCAGGTTCATCGCTTCATCAAGCGTTTTGCCTTTTACCCATTCGGTGACGAGCGACGAAGATGCAATCGCCGAGCCGCAACCATAGGTTTTGAATTTTGCATCTTCGATCAGCCCATTCGCGCCGACCTTGATTTGCAACTTCATTACGTCGCCGCATGCGGGCGCGCCAACCATTCCCGTGCCAACCTCAGCATCGTCCTTCGCGAACGAGCCAACGTTTCTGGGGTTTTCGTAATGGTCAACAACTTTTTCACTATATGCCATGGGAATTTACTCCGTAAATTTAGGACGAAAGACGAAGGACGAATGACGCGAGCATCATGCGCGCTTTTGTTTATCTTTTCTGTCCTTGTTGGTTGTCTAAATTCTGTAAAAAAAAACGGACGAACGCCAGCTAGGCCGCCTACTAATCAGATATCTCGTACTTCGTCATTCGTCTTTCGTCCTTAGCGCAAAGCGCTAATGAGCTGCCCATTGCACGGATGCAATGTCAACGCCATCCAAATGCATATCCCACAACGGGCTCATCGCACGAAGCTTTTCTACGGTGCGTTTCATCGTCGCGATCGTAGTGTCTACGTCTGCTTCGGTGGTGAAGCGACCGACGGTCATGCGGATCGAGCTGTGGGCGAGTTCATCGCTGCGACCCAAGGCACGCAGCACGTAGCTCGGTTCAAGTGATGCGCTGGTACACGCAGAGCCCGAACTCACCGCAACTTCTTTCACGCCCATGATGAGACTTTCACCTTCGACATAGTTGAAGCTGATGTTTAAGTTATGCGGCACACGTTGTTCCATGTCGCCGTTGATGAACACCTCGGGGATGTCTTTCAAGCCGTTGTACAAACGATCACGAAGCATGCGAATGCGCTCGTTTTCGGTGTTCATTTCGAGCTTGGCGAGGCGAAACGCTTCACCCATACCAACGATTTGATGCGTCGCCAAGGTGCCCGAGCGAAAGCCACGCTCATGCCCACCACCGTGAATTTGTGCCTCAAGACGAATGCGTGGTTTTTTACGAACGAAGAGCGCGCCCATGCCTTTGGGGCCATAGGTTTTGTGAGCAGAAAAGCTCATCAAATCGACCTTCAAATC
>JAAFHR010000259.1 GCA_013298455.1 Betaproteobacteria bacterium
CAGCAAATCCCTGTCCATAGATCGAAAGGAAAATGACATGCGTCATTACGAGATCGTTTTTATCGTCCATCCGGACCAAAGCGAGCAAGTGCCTACGATGGTTGAGCGTTATCGCTCCCTCGTCACGGGCAAAGGCGGAAAAATTCACCGTCTTGAAGATTGGGGCCGTCGCCAATTGGCCTACCCAATCAACAAAATCTACAAGGCGCACTATGTGTGCATGAACGTTGAAATCGATCGCGACACGCTGATCGAAATCGAAACGGCGTTCAAGTTCAACGACGCGGTGCTCCGCCACCTCACCGTTCAAAAGTCCGGTGCTGAGATCGCGCCGTCACCGATGATGTCTGGCGAAAAAGCCAAAAACATGACCGCGCCGGACACGGCCGACGTCGAATAAGGAGCGCACACCATGGCATTCGGCAAACCCAAATTCGGACAAAAACCACGTAAGCCACGTGAGCCAAGTCTGTTCAAACGCAAAAAATTCTGCCGCTTCACGGCCGCAGGCGTGAAAGAGATCGACTACAAAGACGTCGACACGCTCAAAGATTTCGTCCAAGAAAACGGCAAGATTCAGCCAGCGCGCGTCTCGGGCACGAAAGCCCGCTACCAGCGCCAATTGACAGTGGCGATCAAGCGCGCACGCTTCCTGGCGTTGCTCCCTTACTGCGATCTGCACGAGTAATCGGCTGAAGGAATAATCATCATGCAAATCATCCTTCTTGAAAAAGTTCTGAACGTCGGCCTGTTGGGCGACATCGTTAAAGTCAAAGACGGCTACGCCCGTAATTTCTTGATCCCGCAGGGCAAAGCCAAGCGCGCGACCGAGAAAAATATCGCTGACTTAGCCGCTCGTCGTGCTGAGCTCGAAAAAGTCGCCGCAGAGAAACTCGCTGGCCAGCAAGCGCTGGGCGAAAAACTCGGCGGCGTTGAGCTCAAAATGGCTCAAAAGGCCGGCGTTGACGGACGTTTGTTCGGCTCGGTCGGTAACGTTGACATCGCTGACGCACTCAAAGCCCAAGGCTACGAAGTGACCAAAGCCATGGTTCAGCTGCCAAACGGCCCGATCAAAACGATCGGCGAAACGCCAGTGAAGCTCGCGCTCCACACGGATGTGACGGCCGAAATCAAGGTCATCATCGTCGCAGAGAAAGAGTAATTTCTCTCAAACGAAGCAGAAAACCGCTTCGCACATCAAACCGCCGCTCGGGAAACCTCGGCGGTTTTTTGTTGCCCGCAGTGCCTGTTGGAGCGGTTCCACCGCGAACAACCAACGACCCGCAGCTGATCGCCGGGCGAACCATCGCGGTGAAACCGCTCCTACCGGCAAGCCGCTGGGTTCATCGCCCACCAAGATGATCCGAAAAAAAGCGAGTCGCGCTTTCTAAGGCACAACAAATCGGCGCTCACTACCGTTGACGCTGCCCGCCGAGTTGGGCAAACTAGCCAGCAGAGGTTTTCGACACCGTCGATTGGTTCTCAAGGAGCAACAACGATGACCTTCCTGCTGGGTTCGTTTCGTACGCTGTCACGTCGGCTGGCTCAGACATCGGCCGCTTGCGCCGCGCTCCTTTTCGTCACTGTGGTCGCCGCGCAATGTCCGTTTCGCCTTGGCGGGCTCGAAACCGCAATCGGCACCAGCGATGGGCTGCTCTTCGCCCGCATCGCCCAGGCGATTGCCCCGACTGCGCTCACCAATGCGACCGGTGCGTCGCTTCCTGTCGAGGAAATACAGGCGGTGGTGGCGGGCAATATCGCTCGTTTAGATATCAATGACAACGGCGCGTTCGACGTCGACGACGCGGCGCTGATCGTGCGCTACCTGCTCGGGTTTCGGGGCGACGGACTGATTTCGGGCAGCACTGGTGCCAGTGCGCGGCGAAAAAGCGGCAAAGACATCCAAAACTACATCGATGGCGGTTGCATACCGGTTCGCTACACGGTGAGCGGAGTGATTGCCGGTCTCGCTGGGGGTGGTTTGGAATTGCAACTCAATCGCAGCACCGTATTGAGCATTCCAGCGAACGCTGGAAGTTTCATGTTCCCGCTACTCTTTCTTCCTAGCGACAGCTACGAAGTACGCGTCCGAAACCAACCAAGCGGCCTTCAGTGCACACTAACCAATGGGCGAGGCACTGTAGGCGAGGCGAACGTCACCGACATCAAAATCAATTGCGTACCGCCCACGTTCACCGTGGGTGGCACGATCAGCGGTCTGACCAACGCCGGACTCGTGTTGCGAAACAATGGCGGCTCGCCCACTCCCATCGCCGTCAACGCCACACAGTTCACGATGCCGGGATCGTTTTTGGCAGGGACGAGCTACTCCGTTACCGTTTCGACGCAGCCCGCAGGCTTAACCTGCTCGGTGAGTAACGGAGGCGGCACGTTTGGCGCCGCCAATGTGACCAACGTTCAAATCAATTGCGTCGTCTCAGGCTATACCGTCGGCGGTACCATCGAAAACCTCTCTAGCGCCGCGGGTCTAATCCTGCAAAACAACGGCGGCCCCGACATTCCGATTCCTGCACGTGCCACGAACTTCAGCCTACCCGGTACGTTTTTTCCAGACAGCCCCTACAACATCACCATCAAATCGCAGCCGCTTGGGCGAACCTGTGCGATCAGCAACGCGAGCGGCACAGTCGGGCTCGCAAACGTCACCAACGTGCGACTGGCGTGCTGTGGCAACGCTGGACTCAGGCTTCCATCAGGCGGGCGAACCCAAGTGGGCTACAGCGGCACCTGTGACAGTGGTTGCTCCGGCGCCTGCAGCAGTTTCGGTGTCGATTGTTGCAGCGAACAATTGCTCTACGCTGGAGTTTGTACCAACGTAGGCGCCCAAAACCTCGCGATATGTGACTGCACCTGTCAGTGAGGCGTCCGGCCAAGGCTTGACCCGACCGCTACGTCGATTCGTAAACATTTTTGATGATTCCTTGAACCAGAGGCTCCGGACCTTCGACTCATTGATCATGCGCCGCACCTGCGGCACCGATCAAACCGAATCGAAACGTCTCTCAATCCCTCAAGGAGTTCATCATGAAAAACCGCTCAATTTCACGTAAGTTCGCCGCCGTTGCCCTCGCCGCCGCTTGTTTGGGCGGTTCGGTTTCGGCGCACGCAGACACGCCAGCCACCGGATTTATACCGCTGTTGCCACCCATCATTGACTCTTCGATCTTTTTCGCGAAACCCACGCAATACACCTGCGCATTGGCAACCGGCAGCACACCAAACTATTACGTTTCACGCGACATTCAACTCACAAACTACGAAGCTTGGTCGGTTGATGCCACGACGATACGGTACTGGGCCCCCACCGCTGGCACCTACTCGTTTCGAATCGTCATTCGCGACACGGATCGATACGGAGACATCATTACCCGCTCGGTCGTAAAGACGATCACTCTAGCAGCGGCAACGCCACTTAACGTGACCACCCGCTTTGCCAATGCTTGGACGGGCGACACCACGAAGCTTTCAATCTCGCACGAAGAGGTCACGGGACCTTCGGCACTGCACTTTGCACAGTCGCCCGGCGCATGCAGTAACGCGGCACTGACGGAAGTTAGCGGTGCAATGCCAGGGCCTTCGGCTGACATCGGCTTGGTCGTAACCGGCGACACCAGCAGAGCGCACACGGAAGTTGTGGAATACAACATTCCCGCGATCAACAAATACTTCATCACCGGCCGCACCGATGAGAAAGCTTTGCTCGATGCCCAGCCCACGGTATTCGTTCGCACTGGCAAGAAATTCACCGTGCCATCAAAGAGCGTTTACGGCAACGTCTACGACGTTTACCGCTTCTTCTCACCCGCTCCCGGCGCACAGTCCCACGTGTTTGTAGACAAGGTGGATCGCGATTGGTTGGTGTCGCTGCCTGGAACCGGTTTGCTGGACGAAGGCGCAGACTTTGGCACGATCAAGCCGGACAATGCAGGCGTGTGCCCCACGTACGCACCGAAAAAAATCTATCGCTCGTTCCACAACACACCCGTCGTCGGTCAACGCAATCATCGCTACAGCACGTCCTTGGCAGATCACAATGCGATGCTGACGCAAGGTTGGCAACACGAAGGAGTGGTGTTCTGCGCTTACAACTAAGTTACACCGCCCACAAAAAAACCCGCTTCGGCGGGTTTTTTTGTGGGCGCGCACCTGGGCGCGCTTGATCGATGGTTCTCATTGCCCCGCTAAGCGACGCCAGGTCGTCGCCTACAGAAACTGGTCACAACGCTGTCGCTGCGCTCTAAGCCGCCTTCGCTTCGTTCGCCACAGCAATGCCTATCACCGGTCTCGCGGCGTCGAATTCAAGCTTGAGCGCTGCCTCCTTCGCTTTAGCAGCCTTGAAATGGCGCTCTTTTACGTGACCGTAGCCGCGGATGTCCTCAGGGATTTGGGCGAGTTGCACGGCAAGTGCGTAGTTATGCGGCGCGAGCTTGGCGACAACTTCCTCAACCAAGCGGCGATAGTCCACCTTGAGCTGCTGCTCCATACGGCGCTCGTCAGTGTTTTTGAAAATGTCGAGCGCGGTGTTTCGCAAGCCTTTCCGGGAGGCTAGGAAGCGAAACGCTTTCATCATCCAAGGGCCAAACTGCTTTTTGATGAGTTCGCCCGTGACTGGATCTTTCTTCGAAAACAGCGGCGGTGCAAGGTGGAAATTCAGTTTGTAGTCGCCCTCAAACTGCCCGGCGATGCGGGCTTCGAAATCACCGTTGCTATGCAGGCGCGCGACTTCGTATTCGTCTTTCACAGCGAGCAGCTTGAAGTAGTAACGCGCAACGGCCTCAGTAAGCGCGGTTTTTCCGGGGAATTTGGCGGCTTCGGCTTGACGCACGAACGCAACGAAATCGCTGTAAGTTTTTGCGTAGGCCGCGTCTTGGTAATCGGTCAAGAATTTCACGCGACGCTCGATGGCTTCTTCGAGCGAGGTGCTGAGTTTCATCGAAATGGGCGCTGCCACTTTCGGCGTGGCGATTTCTTCCACGCGCTTCAAATCCACGGCAGCACGGCGTCCCCAGAGAAACGCGTTTTTGTTCATTTCAACCGCCGCACCGTTGAGCTCAATAGCGCGCAGAATGGTCGCTTCGAGCAATGGGATCAAGCCCTTTTGCCACGCGTAGCCGAGCACAAACAAATTCGTAGCAATCGAATCACCCATCAAGCGCGTTGCGATTTTCGTGGCATCGAGAAACGACACCGCATCAGCGCCGCAAGCCTCAGAAATCACAC
>JAAFHR010000026.1 GCA_013298455.1 Betaproteobacteria bacterium
GCCTCGCCAAACGCAACATCTCCGCCGGTGAGCACTTGCGAGCACATGGATAGATCGAGCACATGCAGATGCGCGTGTGTGCCGGAAACTTCATCGCCGAACTCATGTCGACTCTGATCGGGTAACGTGACGGTGAGTCGCCCAAACTGCAAGCGCGCTAAAAGTTTGAAAAGAATGCGGGCTGCGATCGGCAGCGAAGGTGGCATTGAAGAAAACGTCGATCCAGTAACACTCATGAGCGCGAAATTCCTGTCATTCGTGAAGTCAATTTTCCATAAAACGGCACACGCTTGATCGCCAAGCGCAGCGCATGCCAATGTATCCGAGCGACCACCGCAAAACTCTGTAAGGGAAAACGAAGCAACGCTGCTCGTAAGTTCGCAGCGGTCATCGGTTGCGCGCGGCCGCTGATATGCGTGTGCAGCAGATGCCCATCACCATCATCGTAATCAATGCGGGCCAGCCATTGCTGTGGCGAAAAGTTAAATCGGAAACTGTAGCGTCCGACCACTTGATTAAACGGCGACACATGCAACTGCTTCGTTGCGAAGAGCGTTTCGCCGGATTGCAGATGCGCCCCAAGGCTCGGAGTTAGCAGGTAGCTGTGCGTTTCACCGAAGGTGTTGTTGACCTCGACCACCACGGCCAACACATCACCTTCTGCACTGCGGCAGACATAAAAACTCACGGGGTTAAACACAAAACCCAAAAGCCGCGGAAAGGTGATGAGATCCACCTCGGCCAGCGGTGAAGTGACCGAGACAGCCTCGCGCTGCAGCAACGCCGCAATCCAATCAAACAGCGAGCTTCCGTCACGCGCACCGTGATCACGGGTTTTGAAGGCAGCGATGCCTCGGCGATTGATGGGCAGAACAGCATCTACCGAATCGAGCGCGGAGAGCGGCAGACGCACGCAAAACAGCGGATAGATGAAGGCATGTTTGGCGGGGCGCTCGCGCTCATGCGTGACTTCGCCAACGATGATTGCCGCGTTACTCATCCCTGAGAAGCCGAACCGATGTCGCTCGGCGTTGCGCGAATCGCCGCCACGGCTCGAAGCGCAGATTGCAGACCGTCTTCATGAAAACCGTTGGCGAGCCATGCGCCAGCGTAATGCGTTCGCTGCTGGCCTTGGATCGCTTCAATGCCCGCTTGAGCGGCAACCGCAGCGCGGTTGAGCAGCGGATGGCTGTAGTGAAACTCGGCGATGATTTTTCCCGCAGCGGGTTCAATCGGCGGGTTCAGAGTCTCGAACAACTGAGTCTTGAACGGCAGGGGTTGCAAGCGATTGAGCCAATAGGTGAGCGCAACGGGGCGCATTCCATTGACATCGTCAACCTGCAGGTAGTTCCACGCCGCCCAAGCGCGTTGTCGCTTCGGCATGAGCGCGCTGTCGGTGTGCAGCACGGCGCGGTTGGGCTGATAGGCGATGGCCGAGAGCAGCGAAAGCTCCGCGCTGCTCGGCTCAGCCAGCAGGGCGAGTGCTTGATCCGTATGACAGGCGAGCACCACGCGATCAAAACTCTCAAGGCCCGAATCAAGCCGCAACTCAACCCGATCCGCAAAGCGTTTCACAGCGCGCACGGGCGTGGCAACACGCGCATCGGCGAGCGTAGCGACGATCTTTTCAACGTAGTTTCGAGCGCCGCCACGTACCGTCATCCATTGCGGGCGGTTGGTGATTTGCAACAAGCCGTGGTTGTGACAAAACCGCAGCAGCATCTGCAAATCGAAATCCATGACGTCGCTCCGAGGGCTCGACCAAATCGAGCCGACCATCGGCCACAGATACCAATCGAAGAGCGCATCGCTGAACTTTTCATCGCTCAAAAATTGTCGCAATGATTTCGCTGGAACGTTCTCCGCATGCACCATGGCGGTGGTCATGCGATTGAAACGAACAATGTCGGCGATGAAGCGCAGAAACTTTGGACTGACCAAATTACCGGGCTGCGCGAATAGGCTCGAAAGGTTGGAGCCCGACCACTCAATGTCGTCGCGATCGGCGCGAACCGCGAATGACATGTCGCTGTTAGCAAGCTCAACGCCCAGCTCACTAAAGAGCGCCAATAAGCCCGGATAGGTGCGGTCATTGCAAACCAAAAAACCGGTGTCAACGCCGGCGCGAACGCCATCGAGCGCCACATCGACCGTGGCGGTGTGGCCGCCGAAATAGCCATTGGCTTCAAACAGCGAAACGCTGTAACCGGCTTTTTGCAGGTAAAACGCAGTGGCTAAACCCGAGATGCCAGCACCCACAACTGCGATGCGCATGAGAACTCCGTCTGTATTGCGTAATCCGAGCGCTAGCGGCTCGGATGTCTCGGCCCGTGGCGGCGGTTTTGCCGCGCCGAGCGGTTGTAATTCGTGCTTTGACGCTAGCTATGGCGCGGCAATCCGCCACGGCCGTAGAGCTCCGCGTAGGCCGAATGGTTATGAATCGATTCGAAATTTTCGCTGGCCACCATAAATTCCCCCACCATCGCATGCGCTTGGCAGGCTAATGCAATGTCGCGAACCAAATCTTCAACGAACTTCGGGTTGTCGTAGGCGCGCTCAGTCACATACTTTTCATCGGGGCGCTTCAAGACGCCGTAGAGCTCCGCCGACGCCTGCGACTCAGCGATTTCAATTAACGCTTCAATCGAGAGGGTCGACGCAGCTTCAGCGCGAATGGTGATGTGCGAGCGCTGATTGTGCGCGCCGTAATCAGAAATCTTTTTGGAACACGGGCACAGGCTGGTCACCGGAGCGACGACTTGCAGCGTGAACTTCGACGCTTGTCCGGTTTGCGTGTCGACAGTGAAAGTCACATCGCTATCGAGCAAGCTTTGCGCTCCCGACACCGGTGCAGTTTTGGTGCGAAAGTACGGAAAGCTCATCGACAGGTGCGACGTTTGCGCTTCGAGCCGCTGCTGCATGCGCTCGGCAAACGCAACGAAGCCCGCTGGGTCGAAAGGCGCTTGAATCTCTTCGAGCATCTGCGCAAACCGAGACATATGCGTGCCCTTGACGTTGTCCGCCAAGCCGACGTACATCGCAAAGGTGGCGACAGTCGATTGCGGCTGCGCACCGGGCGAGGCCACTTGCACGGGATGTCGAAGCGACTTGATGCCTACGCGCTGAATCGGCAAATGGCGATCATCGGCTCGGGATTGGGTGTCGTCTAGCGGCGGGGAGCCCAAACGAAAGTGAGCGTCAGATGCGTTCATGAATGAAGTTTACTCTGGGAGTTAAGGAGACACAGCAAAGCGGCCTTCGCACGCAGTTCGTGGAGGTGCGCTCACGTCAAGCTGCGGGCAACCGATCAGTAGTTGAGGACGGTGCGTGGCTTTTGAAGTGCGGAAGCTCAATTCGCGGGTTGCGGCGCACCGTTGGCCGCCGAAAGGCCTACGACAAAACCACAGAATGATCTGTAACGTCTTAGACAGAACACGCTCGGCGCTGTACACTGCGTCGCTTGCTTCAAATCCATCAACGTACATCCCGCCATGACCGCTCCGCTACGCGCTAACCGCATCGACGCGGCCTCTGACACCGCGCTCTCGATTAGTAGCGTTGAGCGAGACACGGGGCTCTCGAAAGATGTTTTGCGCGTGTGGGAACGGCGCTACGCCTTTCCGCAACCCAGCCGCGACGCCAAAGGCGAGCGCCTCTATCCGCTCGATCAGGTGGAGCGGCTGCGAACGATCAAGCGTCTGATGGACGCCGGGCATCGCCCCGGTAAGCTCCTGGCGCTCACCGACGTCGCACTCGCCAACCTAGACAAACAGCAAGCGTCCACCCGAAGCGCCTCGCAGCTCGATGAGCGTGTGCAGCACATCATGACGCTGCTGCGAGCCAACGATGACGTGGGTTTGCGGCAAACGCTCTCGCAACTGCTGATGAAACAGGGTTTGCAAGATTTCGTGATGCAAACCGTCGCCGCGCTCAACCGCGAAGTGGGCGAAGCATGGATTCGCGGCGACTTGCAAATTTACCAAGAGCATGTGTTCACGCAGATGGTGCAATCGGTGCTGCGAGCGGCGATCAATGGCATTGCGCACCGTCAATCGAGCCCCTGCGTACTGCTGACCACGTTTCCCAACGAGTCGCATGGGCTCGGGTTGCTCTTAGTCGAGGCGCTCTTGGCCCCAGAGGGCGCACAATGCATTTCGCTGGGCCCAGAAACGCCTGTTCAGCAAATTGCGGCGGCGGCCATCGCGTACCGAGTTGATGTGGTGGCGCTCTCGTTTTCATCGGCCTACAGCATCAAGCAAGCCCACGCGGGGTTGCGATCGTTGCGTGAATTGCTGCCCCAGCACGTGCGCATCTGGGCGGGTGGCGCGATGGTGAGTCGTTTGCGAGTTGATCCGAACAACGTCACTGTGGTGTCATCACTCTCTGGCACGCTCGACGTATTGAAGCAATGGCGCGAGGCGCGCGCCGCAACGACCGATGGGCGCAGCGCTCCGTAACCCCTTCCCAAAGGCGCGCTTTCCGCTGAAACAACTCGATGTGGATAATTGCGCAATTGGGAAGTGACATCCCGATGCGTCACGATAGCCCAGCGCGCCCTTTTCTAACGCGCCCTTGTAAGGAAATTCATGCTTTATTCCGAACTGTTCAAAGACCTCGAATCGGTACGCTGGAACATGGCCACCGACGTGCCTTGGGAGACGTTTGACGCCAGCCAATTGAGCGACGAGCAAGCGCAAACCATCCGCTTAAACGCCATCACGGAATGGTCGGCGCTGCCCGCCACTGAGATGTTTTTGCGCGACAACCGAGGCGACAGCGATTTCTCTGCATTCATGTCGATTTGGTTTTACGAAGAGCAAAAACACTCGCTCGTGTTGATGGAGTATTTGAAGCGCTTCCGGCCCGATTTAGTGCCGACCGAAGCGGAGCTCCATAACGTGCGCTTCGAATTCGATCCGGCGCCGCCGCTAGAAACTTTGATGATGCATTTCTGCGGTGAAATTCGCCTCAATCACTGGTATCGCCGCGCCGCTGAATGGCACTCTGAGCCGCTCATCAAACACATCTACGGCCTGATCGCCAAAGACGAAGCGCGGCATGCCGGCGCGTATCTCAAATACCTGAAGCAAGCCATCGCCCGCGCCGCTGCCGATAAGGTGAACGACGTCAAAGCAGGCTTCGCAAAAATCGGTTTTCTGATGGCCGCCAGCGGCCGCGCCGGCAAGCCCTTGCACCCCACGAATTTGCACGTCAATGAGGCAATGTTCCCCAACGACACCGTGCAGAGCAAACTGCCCGATCCGGAATGGCTCGAGCGTTGGCTCGACACGCAAATTCACTTCGACAAAGAATGGGAAGGCAAGGTCGTGAAAATGATCCTGCACAACCTATCGAACCTGTTCGGACGCAGCCTTGAGTCGCTCGGCGACTTGAATAAGTATCGGAAATCGTTGTTGACGGCGGGCTGATCCGCGCGTTCGCGGCTATGTCGAACTTATTCGCGGTAAACCAATAAATACATGGGCTTCAAACGAATTGACATCTTAACTGAGGCAGTCAAGTAACGGCTTTCAACCCACAACTCTGCTCGCTTGAAGCGTAAAAGCCGTTTGAATTATGGCCGTGCTTTTTTCGGCACCGCGCTCCCCCGTCGTGGCGTCAGTAAAGCGCCTTCGCGACGCCGCTACTCCGGCACGCACATCACGACGCCCTCGTTCACCCAACCCAAGTTGGCCATGGCGCGGATCACGTTCAATTCGGTCGAATAGCGATGATTGGAGTCGAAATTGCGCTTGCCGTTGGCGCCGTAAGCGCCGTTGTAGGCGCGGTAGAGCCTGATCGTGGCGGCTGGACAGTTTCCGAGCACATCCGGAGACGTTTTCGGAAACGGCAGACTCGCTCGAAACGGCGCTCCCTCGAAATTCAGCTGCTGCCGATTGGCGGGCTTGGGGGTCACTTGCGCGGCCTTTAGCGCATCACATTCGGATTGAACGGCCGTGTAGAAGTAGCTGTCAGGGCCGGGTGTCACGCTGCCGTAAAACCGACAAACGGACACGTAACCTCCCGTTTTGAAGCGCTTCCCGGTTCGCTGCCACTTGCCAGCGCCACCATCGTCAAACTTGCGTTTTTCCTCGTCCGTAACGGCGTAGCTGAATTGGCCGCCGGGGCTATTGGGAAAGTCTTCCGTGTTGATGAATTCGGTGACTTCGCCTTCGACAAACGGCGGCGGGAGCGCGGCCAATTCAAATTCCTCATCGGGATTGGGGAACGTTGGCCAGCCTTGCAGCGCGGCGGGCAAACGGATTAACGAGAGCGCACTCCAATTGCTTTCGCTGCTCACCAAACCGAGCCGATAGCCCCAGTAGTAGGTGATCCAAGGGACGCCAGCGCGCTCGATGCGCATCGCGCTGGCTTCATACTCGCTGCCATCGAGCGCCGTTCGGCGCACGGGCGCAGTAAACGTCATCCGATCCGGAAGCACCCAGCGCACGGGCGATGGGCCAAGAAAGAAGTTGGGGCCGCAGCCCTCCGGCGCCTGATTCGGATCTCGCCACTGATTCGTCTCAAGCACCACCGCGCCAGCCGAAAGGGGATTCGGAATGAGCGTCGGCTCGATCTTGCAGGGCGCACGCACCGCAGTGGCCTGACGCGGGCCAAACAGCCGCACTTGGTACTTAAAACTCAGTCCTCGTTCGGCATCCAAAAGCATGAAACGATCAATGCTTGCGACTGGCGCGGGCGACAATTCGCCGCGTCGCAAATTCACCACAGGCACAAAGCGCGTAGGTGTTGAGTTCGATCCGGCCACTGGGTCACCAAACTGCGACGCTTGGTAGTGCAGGTAGAAATCGTTCAAAGCCGCGCCAGTGCTCGGCGAGAGCGGAAGCAGGCCGCACAGCAGTGTTGAGCAAAGGATCAGTCGCACGGCCTTCTCCAGTCAACGAACGCGAGCGAACATTGTCGGCCTTTCGCTGGCGCGGCGCAAGCAGCGCCGAATTCGGGCGGTTAACGCAGGGCTCGGTGTTTCGCTTCGCTAGCCGTACTGATAAAAACCGCGCCCAGTTTTGCGCCCCAAGTAGCCCGCCGCCACCATGTCCTTGAGCAACAACGCGGGGCGGTATTTTGGATCGTTAAAGCCTTCGTAGAGCACGTTCATCACGGCGAGCATGACGTCGAGGCCGATCATGTCGGCGAGCGCCAAGGGGCCAATCGGATGATTGCAACCGAGCTTCATGCCTTGGTCGATGTCTTCGGCGGTGGCGAGCTTTTCTTGCAGGCAAAAGATCGCTTCGTTAATCATCGGGCAGAGGATTCGATTGACGACGAAACCGGGCGAATTCTTCACGGTAATCGGCGTTTTTCCGAGGGCGACAGCGAAGGATTGCGCGGTGGCGAGCGTTTCGTCACTCGTGGCGATGCCGCAGATCAATTCGACCAATGCCATCATCGGCACAGGATTGAAAAAGTGCATGCCAATGAAGCGATCCGCGCGCTGGGTTGCAGCGGCGAGCTGCGTGATCGAGATGGATGAAGTGTTGGTCGCGATGATCGTTTCCGGCTTCAAAAGTGCGTCGAGCTCTTTGAGAATTTTGATCTTGAGCGCTTCGTTCTCAGTGGCCGCTTCGATCACGTAATCGCACGCGGCTAAATCGCTCATCGACGTGGTTGTTGCAACGCGTGCGAGTGCTGCAGCCTTTTGCTCGGCAGTGATTTTTTCCTTTTTGAGCAAGCGATCCAAGCTCGCACTGATCGTCGCAACGCCCTTATCCAGCGCGGCTTGATTGATGTCGAGAATCAACGAATCAATGCCAACAACCGCACAAGCCTGCGCAATGCCATTGCCCATCGTGCCTGCGCCAATGATGCCGATCTTTTTGGGTGTCATGATGAGTTTGCTCTTCAATGCGTGTGAAAGAATGTGATTTTACGGACGGTTGGCGCGTCGCAGCGTATGTGCGCTGTGGCCTAATTACCCTGCCGCTGACGATTGCTCAGACCGCTTTTTCTTTGCCACAGATTTCACAGATTACACCGATGACCTGTGTGCTCTGTGTTGCGCCTAGAAATCCTGCATGCGCAGTCTCATTCATTGGCGGCTGCATGAGGACCCGCAATCAATCTGTGCAATCTGTGAAATCTGTGGCAACAATAATTCGATGAACCCCAACAAACTCACCCTCGGCGTGCTCGCCGCATTGGCCGCCGGATTACTGTGGGGCTTGGTGTTTGTTGCGCCGCTCTTGTTGCCAAGCTACCCGGCGACGATGCTCACGTTTGGTCGCTATGTGGCGTTTGGTTTGGTGACGTTGCCGATTGCATGGTGGTTTCGGCGTGAATTGAAATTGCTCAGCAAAGCCGATTGGTGGATTGCGACCAAGCTTTCGCTCATCGGCAACGTGATTTATTACTTGGCGCTCTCGGCGGCGATTCAGTTTGCGGGTGCGCCCTTGCCGACGCTCATCATTGGCACCTTGCCCGTGGTGATCGCGGTTTGCTCGAACCTGAGCGAGCGACAGATTTCGTGGCGATCGCTCGCACCGTCGCTGGTGTTGATCGCTGCGGGCTTGCTTTGTGTGAACGCCGATCAGTTGTCGCGCGTGGCGGCCGATGGCTCGATGACCCGATACGTCACCGGTGCGCTACTCGCCGTGATCGCCGTCGCGGCTTGGACTTGGTATCCGATTCACAACGCGCGCTGGTTGCAAAAACATACGATGCACACGTCAATGACCTGGGCGAGTGCGCAAGGTTTAGTGACGCTGCCGATCGCGTTGTTGGGCTTCGTCGTCACGATGGTTTGGCTGCAAGCCAGCGGCGATGCGCGTTTCGCAGACAACCTATTGGGGCCAGAGCCAAGCAAATTCGTAGCGCTCATGTTCATCATCGGTTTCAGCGCGTCATGGCTCGGCACCCTGCTCTGGAACGTCGCCAGCAAAAACACACCGACCGCGCTCACCGGCCAGCTCATCGTATTCGAAACACTAGCGGCGCTCGCGTACGCCTACGCCGTCTACCAGCGCTGGCCGGGCGGCCTTGAAATTGCTGGCATTGCGCTATTGGTGTTGGGAGTGTTGGTGGGCGTTCGGGCGTTGTCGCGGGGCTGAGCTGGGTTGACGCCCGTATAGCGCTATCCATCGATGCCGTGTGAAACATGGCGTTTACTTGAGTTCAGTTATCTTCTGCTATTTTTATAACTTCGCATTTAGTCGAATTTGTGCAAGGAATTGATCGCGTAGTTCGCTGTTGGTCACGTCCATGAATTCGAGTTTGACACCGGGCAGCACCCGAAATCATTCAGTAGCATCAACTCATAGAGCGTGGAACTGTTTTTTTGACGTCCACCTGCAGGCGTCTGCGAAGCTTTCCAACGCGATCTTGTCGATGCGGATTTGGCCGGCGGTAGCTACCGCGAGTAAGTTTGGACTAGTTGCGTTTTCGGGAGTGTCGCGCTAAATACCCTGCCGAAAGGTTATGGTTCGTCAATCGCTAGGTACTAATGTCCGGCTGAAAACACACGCGACAGGCGGAAGCTGACCCTTTCTCTAGAACTTGAACGGGTGGCTTACGCACTCCTCGGACGTGTAAGCAAGCTACACGAGGAACGCGCAACGTCACTAGCAATGAAGCCAGCACATGAGGTTTCGGGCCCATCGGGACTATGACAATCTGTTTCCGTCGATCTAGTGCGTTGACACGTTCGCAAAGAAGGCGAAAGGTTTCGCCAACGTCTTCTAGCGGTAGCAATAAGGACGCATCACTCATTTGAGCGATAAGCTCAGCATTCTCCAACCGCACTTTCTCCTCCGTGAGTCCGTCACGATCCGACGGGCGCGCGATAAAGTAATGCGAGATATCTGGCTCTATCCGATCGAAGACAGCCAAGCTAGCATACTTGTCCAAGCCAAGTCCAAAAAGTGCAACCGTTTCCCGCATTCCGCTTGACAGTCCTGCAAATCCGGGCTGCGCAACGATTTCAGTCACAGCCATTGGACCGAAATCTCCTTGATACTTCCCATGTGCATAAACGAAATCAATTTCCACGGGACGCTCGCGCGCCAAATGCCTGAAGTAAGAGAGAACGGCTCCGTACCAAGTTCTTGTCATCGCAGAGTAGTCAACAAAAATGCGCAGAACCTCTTTCGGATCGGCGGTAGATACGAGCGACCTCAATGCAGTTAATATCGCATCCCGTTCGCCAGAGGCAGACACTATCAACGCCTCGAGCCCAAACGAACGACTAAAAAAGGCGTCATTGCTTGGGCGCGACAACGTATGAGTGTCTTCGGCGAACAAGATCACTCTGCTGCAGATCGCGTTTGGTCGAGCGCTTTCCGCCACGAACCTCGAGCGGCCTTCAAAACCAGAGGCAAACAGCGCCAAGTTGTACTCAACCCCCTCGACTTGATTCATGGTTATCGCGAACACATTACTAAATATCACGGCTGACCATCATAGATCGAGAGTTGATCAACCGGCGTTGTCTTGTGGTTTTCGTGCTTCAACATAGTGTGTATGCGCGCGGCTTTGTGTCGCCGTGGCAGGCAGTGGAACAAGGGAGCAAAGACGAAAGCCAAATGAAAGATACCTCCAACACCAGCAAAAGTTGCAGGCGTTCCATCGCTACGCGAAGGTATGAGGTAAGCAAGTTGGACGGCCTGCCGAACGAACTCGTGGATTTCGAGGGGATCGCTCACTCGAACCTCAATGCCCGACACCTGATCAGGCGATAGGCGACCAGCCGTAAATTTCTTTCCCATGTATTCGCCGATTCGCTGGAGAAGGACTTTGCTTCTGGAGCCCTGCAAGTCTTCCCCGCTCAGTCGACTGAGGTACTGATTCGCAACAAGAACAAAGGTGTCGTTCTGCACTCCAGTCTGAATGGGAAGACTTCGGTGCTGCTGTGCAGCTTTAACCAGCGCATTGACTAGTCTCAAAAATCGTCGCATGTTTCCGTCTGAACAGCGAATGAGCATGGATTCGCCGCAGTAAACGCGCAATTTGTTGTTCCCTCTTTGCTCCGAAATGGCTTTTCTAAGCAAAAGCGCACCGTGCATTTTGCGCTGGATGCTGGACTTGAATCTATCCGTCCCTCGGGAGTCTTCAGCCCGTAGCACCGTCCGTTCGCTCGCAAATTGCCGCACGAGATCGAAAAAAGCAGCCTCGTCGTGTTGATCTCTGACGTCTTTCGGGTCGAGCAATGGAGAGGGGCCGAGCAATTGTTGCAACGACACTCCTTTCAAGTCTTCAACCTTTGCGATGCGCTGCTCAAAAATTCTGCGCGCGAACCGTCGAAACGTCTTACTGCTTTCTTCACCCGTAATGTCTACCGGGTTCTGATCGACGTTTATGTACTCAAAATCCTGACCTTCCACAAGATCTACACCGATGTTCGTTTGGAGTGTGTGATGAGCGTATGGCATCGTCGCAATCTTGTAAACAACATTGCCGGACGAAGCCCGCATTAGTGTATTGAGAGCACGATGATGAGACACGGTCAGATACTCAGCCTCATCTACGCAGATTAACCACTGGCACTCGGCTGGCGCGGCGTGGAGGGTTTGAAGTTTTTGCAGCGCGTGCTTAAGCGGTTGAAAAAGCTCACAGTCGAAGTAGTCGTTTGGTACGACGCTTCCTGCAAGTACGCGAACGCGTTCTAGCTCCTGCAGCTTATGCGCTTCTACATCCAATACGGCATCTCGAAGAGCCGTCAACGAGTTTTCTATTCGCGTCCCACTGGTCCAAAGTTCAGACAAGGTGCGGCATAGACGCGCCTCGGTCGCAACACGCTCGTCTTCATCTGGCACGTAGAAGTCGAGACAGCTGCGCATAATCGTTATGGCGGAGGCGCAACTGTGAATATTCATCCGCCACTGAAAAAAGCGCTCTCCCGCTGCTTCGGTTGGCCACACTTTTGTGGCAAGGCTTCCTACAATTCCAATGTTCGCGGGGATGTAAACGCCGATAAGTCTCTTATCGAGCATCTGTTTTGCGGTCGTTGATCCTTTTGCAGCTGCCAAAACAGCGTGATCGTGCGCCAGCATTCGCACCCACGTTGTTTTCCCAGAGCCTCGCGAACCCAACAAGACATGATTTTTGCGTGACATCAAGCGCTCGAAATCGGGTGGCAGTACAAAATAATTGACCGTATCCTCGCGGTCTAGATACTTCGCATTGTCCTCTTCGAAGACTTGGGTCGGCAGCGCGCGGAGCAGCAATTCACGAATTTCTTGATTCGAAGACTGCGGGCGATGGCCTTGGCGAGAACGTCCCTCGGCCTGCTTCTTGACGGGCGTACGTGGCGCGCTAGCCTTATGACTTTTACCCATCATGAAGACTCCTTTGCAACAAATAGCCAAGAACGCCGCTCGCCAATATCTCCAGCTTCACCCACGAAATCTAACCGCACCTCTGCGGCGGCGCGACGGCAAGCGCGGACGAGCAATTCGTCGTCACAGAAGGCGAAGTCGGGTTCTGCCAGCTCAATGGCTGGGTATCGAATCACGCCATTGCCACACTGTGGCACCAGCAGACTTTTTATCTTTAGTACGAGCTCCCCTTCCGTACGACGATCCCCGAACCGACGTACGCCGTGAATACCTAGATCCTTGGTGCTTGGTTTCCAACCATTGAGGGAATCGTAAGCCCACGACAATAGACGACCACGCCCTCCGGACATTGTTGATCTAGAACAAAACTCGACCACGTGAAATTGATTGCTCACGTTACCGGTCCAAGCGTTCTCCAATGCAGCGCAAAAGCTGCCCGCGCCGAGAATTGCAATTGGATGTCCAGCGTTGCCATCAAATCGAAACGTCCATTGTGGAACGTGACGATGACCGTGCACAAGTATTTCCACTCGGTGCTTTGCCAGCAGGGCGAGGAGAGACTCGGCATTTTGTAATGCGCTGAAGTCTTTTCCGTTTCCTGTTGGGTTTTGGTATTGAAGCGGGTGGTGGTGTGCAAGGCATATGCGACGAAGCGTCAGGTCATTGTCGTACGCCGATAAGGTTTCATCGATCCACTTCATGGTCTCGTTCGAGATCGATCCGTGGTGAACCGGGGTTTCAGCGGGGCCATCGTGTGCCGCAGTATTCACTCCCAAAACAAGTAACGACTCAGTCTTGCGCAAGACGGCGTACGGCGAATTGTGATAGCTACCGATTGCGTCTTGTTGCATCGCTGCGTAAATAAAATGATTGTCTTCCGCGTGCAAAGGTTCGTACCGATACTTTCGCCAAAAGTCCTGCGGCTCCAATTTAGCGACGGGCCAAAAGACATCATGATTCCCAGGCACGAAAAATGTCTGCTCGTGGCTCACGCCCAACTGATCCGCTACGAAATGTAAAACCTCAGACGCGCGCGCATGCTCATTGGCATGACCGCTATTCGTGATGTCGCCAGTGACCAACAGCGCATCAATTTTTCCCGAGGATCGAAATACTTCGCTAGTGGCAAGTCGTTGGAACGCGTCCAAGAACTTCTCATCTCTAGACGCTACGAGTGCATCGCTGAGTGCCTGCGGGCAGAGCTCTGCCGCCCTAGCTTTGGTGCCGATATGCAGATCGCTCACAACCGCCAAACGCAAATTGCTATGGGTGCTCATAAATTGGAAATCAACACTTCCGATGCGGACACGCGGCGTGATGCCGCTGCAGCGACCGTTCTTCGGACTTGCACGCGTTCGCAGCCCCACCGCTCTACGAGCGAGCTAATTTCCGGACAATCGACGTACGAAATTACGAAAGTTGCGCCTATTGCATCTATTTCAGAAGCCAACAGTGCAAGCCTCTCAATGTCTTTTGTTCCAAAAACGTCTGGGCCATACTGGAAATCTAACGATCGGTTTCGAACCGCATAGGGTGGGTCAAGATAGACAAAGTCGCCTCTTTCCACGTGATGCTTGACCGCTGACTGAAAGTCACCGCAAATAACGGATGTTGATTGCAGCGCCTCTGAGGCGTTTTCAAGTTGCCGAACATCCGGCAACCGACCCGCCTTCAAGCCCCCGTAAGGAACATTGAAGCGACCAGCCGAGTTCGTCCGATACAGGCCGTTGAAGCACAATCGATTCAAGTAAATAAACCTAGCAGCACGAACGTCCGGGTCGAGTTGATTTGTGTCGGCTGCGCGTACATCGTAAAAAGTGGCTTCACTTGGCGCCATTTGGCCGAGCGCTTTTGCGACACTTCTCGGAGCCTTTTTCACGCGTGTGATGCACTCTACGAGCGCGGCGTTACAGTCGACCAATAGGCCACGCTTCGGTCGAATCGAAAAAAATAGCGTTGCTGAACCGCAAAAACCCTCAACGTACCGCGAGCGACCGTCGTCACGGCTCGCCGCGTACCAAAACGACGACAGAATCGGCACAAGCTGTCGTTTACTCCCCGCCCATCTTAGAAAACTCATAGGACAACTGTAACTGATATTCATCGACACGCTTCGGTTTAGCAATACCGTGTTGGTATGAAGCCCCTTGTGTTGCTGTCGTCGCGCTGAATGCGCGCGCCGCATGACCTCGAGCCAAGACGAACCAACGCGGCATTTCTTGCCGCAGTGATTGGGAATAACTGGGTACCGATGAAGCCAATGGATGACAGCGATACGACGCGGGTTGTTCTTGCTAGCGGGCGTAATCGCCACAATCGGAGTCCGACCCGAGTCAACCTAACCCATTGATTAAATTAACCTTGTAGGCGACGACTAACGCATCGAACACCTTTACGCTGCCCCCTAAGCTTCGCAAAACAGTCTGTCGCATTTCCCTCCTTCGCTTACCAAGTCACGCCATTCGGCGGAACCGCAGGCGTTCCGCGCCAAGACTAGACCAAGCTCACCGCTCGGGAAGTCTGAGCGCTGACAGGCGCTCAATCGCGCCTACGGATTTTGCGCGACGAAAATACGTGTTGTCTGCGGTCACAAGGACCGCATCGGGCGTCTGCAGTGCCACGGCGTGGTAGAGCGTGTCAAACAAGTGATGATTGAGTGCGGCGGAGAGCTCGGCGGCGCGAACGTAGATG
>JAAFHR010000260.1 GCA_013298455.1 Betaproteobacteria bacterium
CTGGATCGCTTACGGCGCGCATTTTTTTGGCCCTGCCGAAACGCTCGCTGCGAAAAATGGCTACGACTTGGTGAAGTTTTTCTTCTTGCTCACCTTCGCCGCAGCAATCCCCGCGATTGTTTCGGGTGGCATTGCTGAGCGGGCGCGCTTCGGTCCGCAGTTGATCGCCACGGCGCTCTTGGTAGCGTTTGTGTATCCACTCTTTGAAGGCATGGCGTGGAACAACGCCTTTGGCATCCAAGATTGGATCAAAGCGCAGTTCGGCGAAAACTTCCGTGATTTCGCGGGCTCGGTCGTCGTGCACGCCGTGGGCGGTTGGATTGGCTTGATCGCTGTGTTGCTCCTCGGGCCGCGCACGGGGCGCTATGGTAAACAGGGGCAAATCAGCGCGCATCCGCCGTCATCGATTCCGTTTCTGGCGCTTGGCGCATGGGTGCTCACAGTGGGTTGGTTTGGCTTTAATGTGATGAGCGCACAAACCGTCGACAAGATCAGCGGCTTGGTCGCGGTCAATTCGCTCATGGCCATGGTGGGCGGCACGCTCACCGCGCTATGGATGGGCCGCAACGATCCGGGCTTTGCCTATAACGGACCGCTTGCTGGATTGGTGGCGGTGTGCGCCGGTAGCGACATCATGCATCCGATCGGCGCGTTGGTCGTCGGGGGTGTGGCGGGCGCGGTGTTCGTGCAACTTTTCACACTCACGCAAAATCGGTGGAAGATTGATGACGTTCTGGGCGTGTGGCCGCTGCATGGTTTGTGTGGCGCGTGGGGCGGCATCGCCGCGGGCATCTTCGGACAAAAAGCGCTGGGTGGTTTGGGCGGTGTGTCGTTCGGCGCGCAGGTCGTAGGCACGTTGCTCGGCATCATCGTAGCAGTCGTTGGCGCGGCCATCGTGTACGGCGCGCTCAAAGCGGTAATGGGTTTGCGGCTTGATGCGGAGCAGGAATACAACGGCGCCGACTTATCGATTCATCGAATCAGCGCCACGCCGGATTCGGAGCGGTAATTGATCGCGCCGCAGTGTGGCGCGCCAGCGCGTACCGAATAGGAACGCACGCAGACTTTTGCCACAGATTTCACAGATGAACACAGATTTCAAGTCAGAGTGCGCCAGACATCTGTGCAATCTGTGAAATCGGTGGCAAAAAATTTCTGCGCTCCCAAAGCGTCTGGTTAGCCGCCCTCGCGTATCGCCTGCAAAATCGCCTCGGGCGGCTGCGCGCCCGAGAGCGCTGTTTTTTGATTAAACACAAAAAACGGCACGCCTGAAATCCCCTGCGCGCGAACGCTTTGATCTTGCCCGGCGATCTTTTCGAGCGTCCATGGATCGCTGATAAACGCCCGAGCTGCGGCTTCATTAAAGCCACTCTCGCCCGCTAGCTTTGCAAGCGTTTCCACGTCGCCAATGAATTGCCCCTCGACGAAGTAAGCGCGAAATAATCGCTCAACCAACGTGTCGGCAAGCTCCGGATTCGTCTGCTGTGCAAAGGCAATCAGCGCATGCGCGGCCAAGGTATTGGGCTGCTTTTGAATGCCATTGAAATCAAGCGCCAGCCCGGCAGCCTGACCCGCCGCCCCAACCCGCGCATAAATCTCCGCTGCCCGCGCCTTGCCGCCGAATTTGTTTTCCAAGTAACTTTGTCGATCCACGCCCGCTGCCGGTAAATCGGGATTCAGTTGAAACGGGTGCCAGCGAACGGTTACGTCGGTCTGCGCCGCGTCGGGTGACTGAGCGCGCCATGTCTCAAGCGCCGCCGCAAGGTGCCGTTTTCCGATGTAGCACCAAGGGCAAACGACGTCAGAGACGACATCGATGGTGAGCGAGTTTGGTTTCGACATGGCGGAGGAGAGAGAGTCTGTGAGGTCAGTATTTTGAACGCAGTCGCTGCCGTCGCCTGAGCTTCGCTCCGTTTCTCCCGCAGACGCGCACACGACGTGTGAGTGTCGGTCGTGGCCAATGAGACGATTGGTGAGCGTAGATTCGGGCGTTTCACCGTTCCCGTCGAGACAGGTTCAACAGTGTTAAACTCGTTTAACGTTGTTTAACTTTGGAGTGTTAAGAGTGCAAACGCTCACTGTATCCCACAAAGGCCAGGTCGTGATTCCCAGTGAAATTCGCGAACGATTGGGCATTTCGCCGGGCAGCAAAGTCAGCGTGGTGGCTGAGGGTAATCGCGTGATGATTTCGCTAGAGCGGCGTAGGGTGGCCACGGACGTCATGGCGGGCTTTGGCATGTTGAAAGCTAAAACGGCGTCCAAGCGCAAGTCGCTCTTGGATGTTGATGTGGCCGAGTTGATGCGGGAGGCATCCAAGAAGCACGCGCGGGCCGAGCCTTGATTTCGCTGGACACCAATGTTCTAGCGCGGTTTTACGTTGATGATTCAGCCGACCGCGAAGCGATCAAGCAGCGCACAAAGGCTGCGGAACTGATGGCAAGCGGAGCGCCGCTGTTCGTAACGCTGAGCGTCATTCTGGAATTGGTATGGGTAGTCCGCGCTCACTACGAGTTTTCGAACGACGACGTTGCAGCCGTGCTGGAGCACTTAAGCGGTGTTCGGCATGTGATGATGGAACGCTCCGACGTAGTGCAGCTGGCCGTTGATTGGATGCGGCGTGGTTTGGATTTCGCCGATGCGCTGCACCTTGCCTGCTCGGAGGCATGCGAGCAATTTGCGACGTTTGATGATCGCGGATTCGCTCGCAAAGCAGCCAAACTAGGCGTTGTGCCGCCCGTTGTGCTCTTGCGCTAGTGTAGTGTTGCGGAATTGATGCGACTAATAAAAACGATGGATTTTTCGTCGAATCTAGGCGCAAAGCGCAGCAATAGCTGGCTATTGCGAGCATTTGCAACGACGAGTCGACGGAAAAGACGCGTTTTTATGTCGCATCAAGAACGCAACACTACACTAGCGCCAATCTGAGGCTTCACTCTACCGCTTTTGTTGCAACGCGGTAAAATCTGCAGTTCCCTTTCATCGGCTCGCCGCCCGCGTTGCGCTTGCAGTTTCTCTGCCTCGCGCTTGTATCGTGTGCCAGCCGTCACCGCACCATTTTCATGTCGAACACAGCAAACACGGCGCTGCGCAATATCGCCATCATCGCCCACGTTGACCATGGCAAAACCACCCTCGTGGATTGCTTGCTCAAACAATCTGGCACTTTCGCCGCACACGAACAGGTGGGCGAGCGGGTGATGGATTCCAACGACATCGAACGCGAGCGCGGCATTACGATTTTGGCGAAGAACTGCGCCGTCGTTTACAAAGGTACACGAATCAACATTGTTGACACCCCCGGGCACGCCGACTTCGGCGGCGAAGTGGAGCGTGTGCTCTCGATGGTCGATGCGGCGCTCTTGCTCGTGGACGCCGTGGAAGGCCCGATGCCGCAAACGCGTTTTGTGACCAAAAAAGCGCTCGCGCTCGGTCACAAAATCATCGTGGTGGTCAACAAAGTGGATCGTCCCGGCGCACGTGCTGATTGGGTCGTGAATCAAACGTTTGAGCTCTTCGACAAGCTCGGTGCGACTGAAGAGCAGCTCGATTTCCCTGTGATTTACGCCAGCGGCTTAAACGGTTGGGCTTCAATGACCGAAGGTGAAGTCGGCACCAACATGGATCCGCTCTTTAACCTCGTGCTCTCGCAGGTGCCCGTACCGCAGCTCGATTCCGAAGCCTCGTTGCAACTGCAAATCTCCGCGCTCGATTACAACAGCTACGTCGGTCGTATTGGCATTGGTCGCATCACACGTGGCACCGTGAAAACGGGCTCGCAAGTGGCGCTGCGCTACGGCAATGAAGATCGCGGGACGGCAAAAATTAATCAAGTGCTCACGTTCAAAGGCTTGGATCGCGTCAACGCCGATATGGCCAGCGCCGGCGACATCGTCGCAATCACCGGCATTCCAGATGTCGGCATTGGCTACACGTTGTGCGACAAAGAATCGCCCGAAGGCCTGCCGCCGATTGCTGTGGATGAGCCAACGCTCACAATGAGTTTCCGCGTCAACACGTCGCCACAAGCCGGTCGTGAAGGCAAATTTGTGACGTCACGGCAAATTCGTGACCGTTTGCAAAAAGAGCTCTTGGCGAACGTTGCGCTCAAAGTCGAAGACACCGAAGACGCCGATATTTTCCGCGTCTCGGGTCGTGGCGAATTGCATCTAACAATCCTTGTGGAAAACATGCGCCGCGAGGGCTACGAGCTCGCTGTGGGCAAACCGCAGGTGCTCTTCAAGATGATTGACGGCGTGCAAAACGAGCCGATGGAAGCGCTCACCGTTGACGTTGAAGAAGGCCATCAAGGCGGCGTGATGCAAGCGCTTGGCGAGCGTCGTGCAGAGTTGCTCAACATGGAAAACGATGGTCGCGGTCGTGCGCGTCTTGAGTACCGCTGCCCCGCGCGCGGACTCATCGGTTTCCAAAATGAATTCATGAACTTGACGCGAGGCACGGGGCTTATTAGCCATGTGTTCGATGGCTATTCGCCGCATCGCGGTGAGATACCGGGTCGCCGAAATGGCGTTTTGATCAGCCAAGACGATGGCGTGGGCGTTGGCTACGCCTTGTTCTTCTTGCAGGAACGCGGCCGCTTGTTCGTGTCGCCCGGCGACATCATTTACGAAGGCATGCTCGTCGGCATTCACAGCCGCGACAACGATTTGGTCGTCAATCCGATCAAAGAGAAAAAGCTCACCAACGTGCGCTCAGCCGGTAAAGACGAAAACATTTTGCTCACGCCACCGGTGAAATTGACGCTTGAATACGCAGTGGAATTTATCGAGGACGACGAGATTGTTGAAGTCACGCCCAAGTCGATTCGTTTGCGCAAACTCTTCCTCAAAGAGCATGAGCGCAAATCCGCCATGCGCAAAGCCGAGACCGCGGCAGCGGGCGGCTAGCGTCATTCTCGCGTGCAAAAAAAGGAGCCTTTGGGCTCCTTTTTTATGACTCCGGCATAAGCGTTGTAGCGCCACGTCAATCAAACGCTCTGCTCTGCTCAAATCTGCGAGCTTCTCCACGTTATGCCTTGTTTTTAAGCTACAGTGTGACCAAGACCGAAGTGGCAACGATAGCCGCAGCACACTAACAAACCGTAGCGCGACTATGGAACGAGCGACCCAAATTTCGACCCTGTTGGATTCTGTGCCCGAATTTTCGGTGAACACGGATTCCGATGATTTGCTGCCCGATCC
>JAAFHR010000261.1 GCA_013298455.1 Betaproteobacteria bacterium
TAAAACACTTTCGCCCCAAGCTCTGCTGCACCCACGGTGAGCCGCTCCCGAAGCCTTGCGTTGGCCCCCACGCCGCCCGCGACAACGATTTGCTTCAAACCGGTTTGCTTCAGCGCGCCGAGCGACTTCGCGACCAACGAATCCACAATCGCCACTTGCACGCTCGCGGCCAAATCGGCGCGACGCGGATGATTGTCGGGGAGTGTCGGTTGCGGCGTCGCGACCGCGCCACGAGCAGGCAATTCGGTGCCAGTGAGCCGACGCACTTCGTTCGCCACCGCCGTTTTAAGCCCCGCAAAGCTGAAATTCAGGTCGCCCGAACGCAAGAGTGGCCTTGGAATGGCAAACGCGCTCGGATCGCCCGATTCGGCAAGTTTGGCAAGGAGCGGCCCACCGGGATAGGCCAAACCTAGCAACTTTGCCGACTTATCGAACGCCTCGCCCGCCGCGTCGTCAATGGTGTCGCCGAGCATTTGGTAGCGCCCGACGCCATCCACTCGCATCAATTGGCTGTGACCGCCCGACACCAACAGCGCTACAAACGGAAAACTCGGTGCCGGATCGGCCAACAGCGGCGAGAGCAAATGACCCTCCATGTGGTGAACGCCGATCAGCGGTTTGCCCCAGGCGTAGGCCAAACTAGCGGCCAATTGCGCGCCAACGAGCAACGCGCCCGCCAATCCGGGGCCTTGTGTGTAAGCGATTGCTTGCATCGAATCGCCTTTAATCGCTGCATCTCGCAACACGCGATCAATCAATTTCATGCCGTAGGTGATGTGATCACGGCTGGCAAGCTCTGGCACCACGCCGCCGTAGGGCGCGTGGCGAGCGATCTGCGAGTGCAGCGCTTCGGCGATGATTTTTCCGCTGGCGGCATCAAACAGCGCCACACCGGTTTCGTCACACGACGACTCGATGCCGAGCACTAAAGCCGACGCTGGGGTTGAAAGATTAAGCATTTCGGGCTATATTATCGGGCTACTCAGCGAAAACCGCTGCGCTCTTCATTGGATTAGCGCCGCAATTCATCCAAGGCACACACCGCACATGATTATTAAAGTACGCGAAAACGAACCTTTTGAAGTGGCAATGCGCCGCTTCAAGCGCGCCATCGAAAAAACCGGTCTGTTGACCGATCTTCGCGCTCGTGAAGCTTATGAAAAGCCAACCACCGAGCGCAAACGTAAACACGCAGCCGCCTGCAAGCGCCATTACAAGCGCATTCGCAGCATGCAATTGCCCCCTAAGATGTACTAAGAAGTTTTGGCTGAGTAGCGCCGAGCTTTCGGCAAACGTTGCGGCTCCTTAGGGAGCCGCTTTCGTTTCTGCCGTGTCCAACTTGAAATTTTGGAGAACATAATGTCACTCAAAGACACCATCACCGCCGACATGAAAACAGCCATGAAAGCGGGCGACAGCGGCAAACTGTTGACCATTCGCGGCCTGCTCGCCGCACTCAAACAGCGCGAGGTTGATGAGCGCATTGTTTTGACTGACACGGATATCGTCGCCATCGTAGAAAAATCGATCAAGCAACGTCGTGAATCGATTGCTCAGTTCACCGCTGGCAATCGCGCCGATCTCGTCGAAAAAGAGGAAGCCGAGCTCAACGTATTGCTCGGCTACATGCCCGCGCAGATGAGCGATGCTGAAGTCGATGCTGTACTTACCGCCGCCATCGCCGAAGTGGCCGCGAGTGGGGTCACGGGCAACGCCGCGATGGGCAAAATCATGGCGATCATCAAACCCAAGCTCGCCGGAAAGGCCGACATGCAGGCGGTTTCGGTGAAGGTGAAAGCGAAGCTGGTTTAAGGCAAAACAACTCGAAACTTCAGGCAATTTTTAACGCAGATTTCGCAGATTTGACGCAGATTCACGCGGATTTCAGTGAGCAAGCTAACGCGGACGTCGTTCCACGAACCAAAGATCTGCGGGATACCGCGCCTTGAATCACAACGATTCAATGCTATGTTCACAGCATGAAATTTCTCTTGAAACTGCTCACGCTGGCATTCGTTCTTTGGGCGGGCGTGAGCGTGATCGATGCGAGTCAATCTGTGAACGCCAACTTTAACGCCGCGAAGCCGCACCACACGCCCGAGGGCTTCAAAAACAACTACCCGCACGAGACCAACCAGAATTTTTGGAAGTGGCAGTGGGAGCGCATGAGTCAGGGCGTGGCGCCCGCGCCCGAAGGCGGTTGGCAAACGGTTTTGCCGAGCGTAAAGCCAGACGTGGCGTTTCTAAAAGCGAATCGAAGCGAGCGCACGATCACGTGGCTGGGCCACGCGACTGTTTTGTTGCAAACGGGCGGCGTCAACATCATCACCGATCCAGTGTTTTCCGAGCGCACTGCGCCGGTGCAATTCGCGGGGCCAAAGCGGCAGGTGCCATTCATGATGGCGGTCGATGAGCTGCCCGAGATCGACGTCGTTTTCATTTCGCACAATCACTACGACCATTTGGACTTAGGGACGATCCAGCAATTCAAAACCCGTTTTCCAAACGCGAAATACATCGTACCGCTCGGCTTAAAAGCGTGGTTTGACGAGCAGGGCGTTGACAACGTTCGCGAGCTCGATTGGTGGGATGTCGTTCGTTTCGGTCAGCTCGATTACACCTTTGTACCCGCGCAGCATTGGAGCAAGCGAAGCCTGAGTGACACCAATCGGTCTTTGTGGGGCGGCGTTGTGATCGAGGACAAAGCCGCGCCGTGGCGCTTCATCTACACCGGCGACACGGGTTACTCGAGGGATTTCCAAGACATCGCGGCCAAGTTTCCGAGCGGTTTCGATTGGGCTGCGATTCCGATTGGCGCGTATGAACCGCGCTGGTTTATGAAAGCGCAGCATGTGAATCCCGATGAGAGCGTGCAGATTTTGCGTGATCTCAACGCGAAGCAAGCGCTTGCGGTGCATTGGGGCACATGGCGACTCACCGACGAACCGCTCGATCAGCCGCCCAAGGATTTGGCGGTGGCGCTAGCAAAACAAGGTGTTTCGGCGGAACGATTTCATGTGTTCAAAAACGGTGAGTTGCGGCGAATCAATTGAGTGAAAAAGCGATTAGTATTCGCTTTGCAATCGGTTTTGGCGAATACGGCTTTTCGTCGTCACAGGTCGGTGGACTCATTCAGATGCCGTTCGCCCTGAGCTTGTCGAAGGGTTGGCGGTGCACCATCAAGGCAACGACCAGCGCAGCCCGAACGGCGCTTGAATTGCTCTTCTCAGTGAATAGTTTTGCCCCATGCCCGCACTACCCTCACTTCAACAACTCCGCTACCTGATCGCGCTCGACGAGGAAAAGCATTTCGGCCGCGCGGCTGAGAAAAGTTTTGTCACGCAAAGTACGCTCTCGGCGAGTCTCCGAGATTTGGAATCTACGCTCGATGTAACGCTCGTGGAGCGTGATCGTCGGCACGTGGCATTCACGCCGATTGGCGAGGCAGTGGTGGCGCGCGGGCGTGAGCTGGTGGCGCATGCCAATGATTTGCTGGAGCTCTGTGCGTCGTCGCGACATCCGCTCACTGGCACGTTTCGGCTCGGCGTGATTCCAACGATTGCACCGTTTGCATTGCCGAAAACACTGGCGACACTACGAATTCAATACCCAAAATTGCGACTGTTGCTGCGCGAAGATTTAACGGGTGTCTGCGTGGAGCGACTGCTAGCGAGCCAGCTCGATGCTGCGCTGATCGCCCTCCCCTACGACCTGCCCGCACCGCTCGAAACGACATCGCTCTTCGATGATGAATTCCTATTCGTCACGGCCGACAACAAACTCGGCGCCGCCAACTCGCCACTGCCGCTCGACAAAATCGATCCCGACAAATTACTGTTGCTCGAAGACGGCCACTGCCTGCGAGAGCATGCGATTGCAGCGTGCGACATCAAAGATTCTCGAATCGCCAGTCAATCGTTTTCAGCAACGAGCTTAACGACGCTCACCCACATGGTAGAGAGTGGCCTTGGCAACACCCTGCTCCCCGAGCTCGCAATTGCTGGCGGCGTGCTCTCCGGCACGAGCCTTCTGGCCCGCCGTTTCACGCCGCGCGGCCCCGCGCGAACCATCGCTCTGGTCTACCGAAAAACCTCAGCACGCAAACAAGAAATTGCAGAGCTTGCCGCAATCTTTGCGCGCGCCAAAGGCTTCACTGGCAGCTCGCGTGCAAAAACTGCTCGAGCAGCGCGAACAAAAAAAGCGTAGTTTCGAGCTATCCCGCGCGTTTGGCTGCCATCGCTCGGTTCACTCGCGAATGTGGCGCACGGCCCAGTGCTTCGGAGATGAACTGCCCCGCTTCACACACAGCATCCAAATCGATACCGGTCTCGATACCCATGCCGTGCAGCATGTAGAGCACGTCCTCCGTCGCTACGTTGCCCGTTGCGCCCTTGGCATAGGGGCAGCCGCCCAGCCCTGCCACCGACGTGTCAAAGGTGCTCACGCCCACCTCAAGACTCGCGAGCACGTTGGCACAGGCCATGCCATAGGTGTCGTGATAATGACCTGCGATCCGCTCGACCGGAAACATTTTTGCAGCGGCGGCAAGCGTTTCATAAACCATGGCTGGCGTGCCAACGCCAATCGTGTCGGCGATGCCCACATCCTCACAGCCTAAATCGGCAAATCGCTGCAAGCAATCGAGCACAGAAGCCGTCGGAACCGCACCTTGGTAAGGGCAGCCGTAGGCACAGGAAATTGCGGCACGCAGGCGAATGTTGTTGGCCTTGGCCGCCTCAGCCACGGGTCGAAATCGCTCGATACTCTCAGCAATCGAGCAGTTGATATTTTTCTGTGAAAACGCTTCCGACGCCGCACCAAAAATTACCACTTCGTCTGCGCCCGCAGCCAGCGCACCCTCGAAGCCCCGCATATTCGGCGTCAGCGCCGAATACAAAACGCCTGGCTTTCGCGCGATCCCGGCAAACACCTCAGCGCTCGTGGCCATTTGCGGCACCCATTTCGGCGACACAAACGAGCCCGATTCAACGTTCGGAAAACCGGCTGCCGAGAGCTTGTTAATCAACTCAATTTTTATCGCCGCCGGGATTTCTTGCTTCTCGTTTTGCAATCCGTCGCGCGGGCCGACTTCAACGATGTGGACGTGTTTGGGGTAGTTCATGGTGATGAGTTTGTGCAGGGTGTGCGTCAACGAATGCTACGCGAGAGCGCTGGTGTTGTGTCCCCCTCCCCCCTG
>JAAFHR010000262.1 GCA_013298455.1 Betaproteobacteria bacterium
GCGCCCAGCATCGCCGCAAACGCTTGCGCTTCAGCCGTCTCATCCTGATCGCTGCCTATGTAGCAATCGAATCCGACTGAAACGGTTTGAAGCGCTCCACTGTGCCCGCTTGATCGGTTTGCCGCACTCGCAAGCATCGTGGAATCAAGTCCTGCTGAGAGGAATACACCCACTGGCACATCGGCCAACAGATGGGCCGAAACGCTTCGTCGAACCGCGGACGCGACATGCGCGATCGCATCCGCTCGGCTGCCGGTAAAGATCGATTCGAACGACCGCGAGAGCGAACACTCCCAGCTGGAATACTTCACTTCAACGCCGAAACCGCGCCCTGCCAACGCCACACGAAACGACCCAGACCTAATACATCCAATTGAGCGGTACGAAGTAAATGGCTCTGGAATCGATCCCCAAAGCAGAAATCCGACTTGCCCCGCTGGATCGAGCTCGCGGGACACATCTGCCCTCAAAAGCGCCTTGACCTGCGACGCAAATCGAATCGTTTTCCCATCGTCAGCGAAATAGAGCGGCTTAATGCCAAACGGATCACGCGCTAGAAAAAGGCGTTTTTCGTGTTGATCCCAAATCGCGAAAGCAAACATCCCGCGGAGTTTGGGGAGCATTCGCTCGCCCTCGAGCGCAAAGAGCTTCAGGATGACTTCGGTGTCGGAATCGGAGCGGAATTGTTCGCCTTTGGATTCGAGCTCAGCTTTGAGCTCGCGGTAGTTATAAATCTCGCCGTTAAAGGTGATCACGTAGCGGGAATCAGCGCTTAGCATAGGTTGCGCGCCGCGCTCCGATAGATCAATGATGGCGAGCCTACGGTGCGCGAGCCCAACACGATTGTCGTTGCTGTACCACTCGCCCGAGCCGTCGGGGCCGCGTGCTCGCATGTGATCATTGACCGCTTTGAGCTCTTGCCGATCGACCTGTGGCGCGTTCGATGCGTACGCGAAAACGCCAGCGATGCCACACATTAGAAATTGTCCTTAGGCTGCGGCAAGTTGCGCCCGAAAGTAAGCGATGGTGCGCTCAAGCCCCGCTTCAAGCGCAATGCTGGGCGACCAACCGAGATCGCGATGCGCAGCTGAAATGTCTGGGCGGCGCTGCGTGGGGTCATCGCTCGGTAGCGGACGATATTCAATGGTTGATGTCGAACCCGTTTGTGCAACTACGCGCTCTGCCAGTTGGCGGATGGTGAATTCACCTGGATTGCCCAGATTCAGAGGGCCGGTAAGGTCATCGTTTGAATCCATCAGTCGGATGAAGCCGTCTACCAAATCATCGACGTAACAAAACGATCTGGTTTGGCTACCGTCACCATAAATCGTGATTGGCTCACCACGAAGGGCTTGCACGATGAAATTCGATACGACGCGACCATCGTTCGGATGCATGCGCGGGCCGTAGGTATTAAAAATTCGCGCGACTTTGATCTTGACGTTGTATTGCCGGAAGTAGTCGAAAAAGAGTGTTTCGGCGCAGCGTTTACCTTCGTCGTAACAGGAGCGGATACCGATCGGATTGACATTACCCCAATACGATTCGATCTGCGGGTGCACGTGCGGGTCGCCGTAAACTTCGCTCGTTGACGCTTGAAAAATTTTTGCATTGAGCCGACGCGCTAAGTCGAGCATATTGATCGCGCCCAACACCGAGGTGCGGGTCGTTTGCACCGGATCGTGTTGATAATGAACGGGCGAAGCCGGACACGCTAAGTTGTAGATTTCGTCGACTTCAACCGTGAGTGGCATACTCACATCATGGCGGATGAATTCAAAATTCGGATGCTCTGCGAGGTGCGCGATATTGCGCTTTGAGCCCGTGAAAAGGTTATCAGCGCAAATCACTTCGTCACCGCGAGCGATCAATCGATCGATCAGATGCGAACCCAAAAATCCCGCGCCGCCCGTCACCAAGACACGTCGCCGCTCGCCGTACGCTCTCATGCCAACATCACTCCCGCTGCCCCTGCGGGCTGTTTGCGACCGATGTTGAAAAGCGTTACACCCGCCGCCGCAGCCGCCTCCGGGGCGAATACATTGCGCCCGTCAAACACAGGCATCCCGGGCGCCAGCGCGGCGACACGCTGCAGCGAAAACTCCGCATACTGTTTCCACTCGGTCACCAAAAACAAAGCGTCCGCGCCCGACAGCGCCTCTTCGGCGGTTGCCGAAAAGTAAACTCGCGACAGGTCAATCGCACTTGAGGCTTCGATCATTTTTTTCGCCTCGGGCATCGCCACCGGATCGTGCACACGAACGCTGGCGCCGAGCTGCAACAGTGCCCGAATGATCTCGAGGCTTGGGGCTTCGCGCATATCGTCGGTGTTGGGTTTGAAGGCGAGCCCCCAGAGCGCAATCGTGCGGCCAGTCAGATCGCCGCCCATGGCTGAAACGAGCTTTCGAACCAATACCGTTTTTTGTTCGCGGTTCACCGATTCGACCTGCTGCAAGATTTGCAAGGTGTGGCCGTTAGCAGCGCCTGCACGAACCAACGCCTGAACGTCTTTCGGGAAACAGCTGCCGCCATAGCCCGTGCCCGCGCGCAAAAACGCAGGGCCAATGCGCGCATCTCGGCCGATACCCATGCGAACCTGTTCGATATCCGCGCCCACAGTCTCAGCAAGTCCGGCCAATTCGTTCATAAAACTGATGCGAGTGGCGAGCATCGCGTTAGCGGCGTATTTGGTGAACTCCGCGCTCGCAACGTCCATACAGACGAACTTTTTGCCGCCGTCGGCAACCGGCGCATAGAGCGCCATCACCGCATCGCGTGCGCGGTGGGCGTCGGCGGAATCTCCTGAACCGATCACGATGCGATCAGGCCGCATGAAATCATCAATCGCGTCGCCCTCTTTCAAGAATTCCGGATTGCTGATGATCTGAAAAGCGACCGACACGCCACGTTTCTCGAGCGTTGCGGCCAGCGCCTGCGACACTTTTTGCCCAGTCCCGACTGGGACGGTCGATTTGTTGATCACCACCTTGGGCGTCTTCATTCGCTCGCCGATGGCACGCGCGGCATTCAACACATAAGTCAAATCAGCGCTGCCGTCTTCGCCGGGGGGCGTGCCTACGGCAATAAACTGCAAATCACCGAACGCAACCGCCTCATCCACATCGGCCGTGAAACGCAAGTTTCCCGTGGCGACGCACCTCGCAATGATTGCATCCAAACCCGGCTCATAAATCGGCACCCCACCCGCATTGAGTAGGTCGATCTTTTCTTGCATCACGTCGAAGCAAACAACCTGATGTCCAATATCTGCAAGGCACGCACCGGTAACTAACCCAACGTACCCCGAGCCAACGACGGTGACTTTCATCATCTTGCGAAACGATCTCACCGCTATTGCAGTGCACAAACTTTGTCTGGACGCGAGTATATCGGCGCGCCCTCTTCTAGACCGCCAAACGCGGCGTCCGGAGCACGATTGTGGCGTCCGCACCGATGGTGTCGAAGCAAACAGAGGGATACGCTCAACGATTCGCCACAGCGGGTCGCGCCATTGCTTTGATCGAATGGCAGCGTCTCCGTCGCCTGACTCAACAGAATTACCTGAAAGTCAGGCTGCGTGTTACATGATCGCTGACGCATCGGAGCCAACTTTATTCTTGTAACGCAATAAAAATAAGGTCTACGAGGCGATGAAGTCACTTTTTGAAAAGTTATTAAAAGTGCTCTTACCCCAATTAAATAAAGACATTTAATGAAAAAGTTAGATCGCTCACTCGCACACTCGGACGTTACCGAACGCAACCCAATCCGAACCAATGGTTGACGCGATCCAGAGCTAAGATAGCCGTTGTGTCGGAGCTTTGATTCATCGTCGGATCCTCGCGCTGAAATTCATCCATGTATTCATTTTGGAACCCCGTGAAAGTTATCTTCCCCGTCGCCGGCTTCGGCACTCGCTTCCTCCCGGCCACCAAAGCCACGCCCAAGGAGATGCTGCCTGTCGTTGACAAGCCGTTGATTCAATACGCTGTCGAGGAAGCCGCTGCAGCGGGTGCAACAGAGATGATCTTCGTCACTGGGCGCAATAAACGCGCCATCGAAGATTATTTCGATCGCGCCTATGAGCTCGAATCGGAACTGGTGCTCAAAAACGATACGCAGCTTCTGGAGCAGCTGCGATCGACGGTGCCTGCAGGGGCAAAATTTATCTTCATCCGACAAGGCGATCCGCTGGGGCTCGGACACGCCGTGCTCTGCGCCCAACCTGCCGTGGGCGATCATCCGTTCGCCGTGATGTTGGCTGACGAGCTTTTGCACACCGCAGCGGGCGAACCCAACCCCACCGCACAACTCATCGCCGCGTTTCGTGCCACGGGCAAATCCGTGATCGGCGTCGGTCATGCCGAGGGCAAATCGATCGAACGCTACGGCTGCGTAGACATCGCCCACACTGATGCCAACGGCGTAATGACCCTCCAAGGCATGGTCGAAAAACCAAAGCTTGCCGACGCACCGTCGCAATTTGGCGCCTTTGGCCGCTATGTGTTTGACGCCAAGCTTTTCGCTCACCTCGCAAAAACTGCGCCGGGCCGCGGCGGAGAAATCCAACTCACCGACGCCATCGCCGCCCTCATCGCCGATCCATCCGCTGGCGCCGTCGCCGTCAACATGCAAGCCCAGCGCTACGACTGTGGCACGAAGATCGGATTTCTAGAAGCCACTGTAGATTTTGCGCTGCGGCATCCGGAGCTGGGGAACGTGTTCGCTCAATTTCTTCGGGAGCGTGCGACCCGCCTCCCTCGTACATGAGCGGTTTTACGCACCCTGCTCTACGCCAATTCTCGGGCCGCTGGGCGAAACTTCGATCGCTTAGCCCGGCGCAACGACGCGCGCTAACCATTGCGCCATTAGCGTTGAGCTGGACGTGGTTCGCGCTAAAGCTCTTCGGAACCAATCGCGTGCTCGGCGCACGTCAGGCGAGCGCAGCGCCTGTGACACGGGACGACCAATCCATGGACGCGTTTCGCAAGGTTAGCGAGGCGGTCAGCTGGGCTACGCGCCTAACGCCAACACCCACAACGTGCTTAACGCGATCACTCGTGCTGCACCGATTGCTTCGCTCCCCAGCAACCGAGCTCAAAATTGGCGTGAAACTCACAGCCGGTAAGCTCGAGGCGCATGCGTGGGTTGAGTACCAAGGCATCCCCATCAACG